>NZ_JBIIPN010000195.1:0-3780 GCF_044342615.1 Daejeonella sp.
GGGGTAGTAAAGGTAGTAACACCCTGACCGCCAGGAAGTACTGAGCCACCAGTAGCAGAAGCATACCAATCTACAGTTACACCAGCAGGGACAGAAACTACCAATCGTACCGTACCAGCACCAGTTGTAGTTCCTTCTGTTACCACAACAGGTGCAGCAGGAGCTTGAGCAGAAGGACAGTTAGCCACATAGGTAGTACTTGCAGAATAAAAATCTAAAAATGCATTATCATCAGGGTCAGTCCAAGTACCAAATTCTACAATATAAGAACTAATACTTCCCGGGAATTGGGTTGCAGGTGGTCCAAAATCATTCCATGTAGTTCCGCCGTTCCAGTTAGTTACAACATAGTTTTCACCCGATCCCCAGTTATTTGGTTCACCACTTGCCCAATTATTATATTTTCCAGAAACATTTGTAGATCCATTTCTAATTACTGTTCCTGCTTCAGGACCAGAATCCCATTTATATACTCCCTCTTGATCTTTATCGGATAAACCAATTAAAACATTTTGCGCTGTTGTATTTGTTGAAACGAAACTATCCTCTGTGGCTGAGGTAATCGTAACTAAGTATCCAGGACTCCCCTTAAAAGTTAATGCAGCTGCATCGGCTAAGATCTGTGGATAAACACTAGCACCTCCACTACGTCCAGAATTAGGCCAACTTACCGGCTTATAAAAATGTCCATTTATTGGATTATAGAAATTACCAGGTTCATTTACAGTTGCAGATACAGAAATTTTGATATCTCCTGCTCCTGTACCTGTAGCGACAGAAAGAGAAGCAAGTGCAGTATTAATATTTGCTTGAGTCCCTGTAAAGCTAATACGAGTAAGGCCTGTCCAAGAATTGTAGCCCGTAGACCTTGTAAGGCCAGCACTTGTACCAAAACTAAAGCTAGCCCCAGTTGGAGGATTAACTAATCCAATCGAGGCTAATAAGATGTCGCTGGCTCCAAAATTTGCTAGAGAAAAATCTCCTGGATCTTGGTTGGCTGTACTTAAAACAAAATTTGCTGGATTAGGAGAAATCACTCTAGGACCTGCATCTAAATACGAATTTAGTAATGCTACGTCAATCGATGCTGCATTTCCGTTTAAAGAACCTCCAGTATTTGGTAATGTGTAAGTGACCCCATTAAGTTTAAAACCGAAATTAGATTTTTCTGTTGCATTTCCTCCTTGAATAGAGTAGTTTGGACCACCATAAGCAGATAAATTCATAGAGACAGAAGAATTTGCTAAAAATCCAAGCAAAACATTAGTGTTTCCTGTATTTTCTCTCCAAACTAATGCCCCTGGAATATCTACTTTAGCTCCATTATTAAGTTGAAGCCTTAAAATTCCCGTAATGTCATTTCCTTGGGCTTCAAAACGACCCGAGTTTGTTGTTTGAACAAAAAATGCTTTTGCAATAGTCAGAGTAGAAAATCGCTGAATATTGGTGGCTTCTTGAGCATTATTACCTCTAAGTCCTACAAACCCATCATTAAAAGGAACACTTACCTCTATTTGTGCTTTTGCAGTTGAAATAGATAATAGAACTAGTAAAATAACTTTGAAAGATATTTTTATGAGCGAGATTTTTCTTAATAATTTATTCATTGTTTAGAATTTGCAAACGATTAGGTATTTAACATCACAAGAGGCATGAAATTTCTCAAAATCATGTTAGCCTATTAAATGTTTAGTTTTTCTAGTTTAGTTTTTTAGCTGTTAAAGAATATTTTCGAATGGGCAAATTTTGGCATATAATCTAAGCCATTATCATTTTCTAGCACCAAATCAGTCCTGTTTTTAAGAAAATAGGACTAAATAAATCTATTAGGTGTTAAAATAGAATGGAAAAGCAAGGAAGCCGACTATAATTTGATACGATCCCGTAAATTGGACATTTCAAATTATTACATATTATTATCAATCTGATTTTTTTATTCCCTTATTGAATTGGGATTTTGTGGAATTATATTTCAAATTAATCGAATTATAAACATATCTATTATTAATTAGCAAAACCCAAATTTGCTCATGTGATAGTTTATTCAATCTACTTTAATTACATAAAATATCCTATTACGCAAACATCTAAGCTGTCCCACAATACTTATCTTATGAGTGATTAATAATTTTTTATTAAAAAAATTATAGGATACCCACAACGCGCAGAAATCTAGCAGTTTTCAATTTTATGTTTGGCTGGTATATATAATGTTAAATTTTATTCTTGCGATAATGGAATTTTAAGAGAAAAATTAAGAAATATTTTCAATTGGGAATAGAATATTTAAATAGATTAAACAATAGTATAATCAACAATTAAATTTATCCTAGAATTGAATAAACCGAAATAAATGAAGAAATTTGTATATAATTAGCATTATTTCTGAAACCAATTTTTATGACTATATTATAGATTAAATTTAAGGCAGATTTAAAAATTGGGCTCAAAAACATGTGTTATGTCTCCTTTTGTTGTGAAGATCGGCCCTTATTTTATCGCACTGTTTTTAAATACCATTTTTAAAATGATGAATTTAAAAAATGAGCTAATTGTTTAAATAAAGATTTTTAGTGCTTATTAGGTTACAATAACAGTTAAAAAATAAATGCTCTTCTACTCCTCTTTATTAACAATTATACTCTCGGTCATACTTGTTGCTTTCAATTGGAAAGTAAACAGGAATGTTGGCTATTTGGCTTTATTTTTTACAGCCTTTGCATGCTATGGATTAACACATCATTTTACAATATATTCGCATTCATCTTTTTGGCTAGCTGTTTTCTACAACCATTTTGCGCCTTTATACCTTTTACCTGGTCCGCTCTTATATTTGTACACTAAAGCATCGCTATCTGATAAGAAAGCTTTTAACCATTGGACAGATTTCTTACATTTTATTCCAGCGCTTATCAATTTAGTTGCAATAGCTCCTTATCTAATTGTACCTTTTAGTGAAAAAGAAAAAATTGTTTCAGGAATTATACAAAACCTTGATAAAATCACTAGCATAAAGGTAAATTGGCTTTATCCACCCATAGTTGGTTTTACAGCTAGACCACTCTTATTACTTGGATATTCATTCGTGGTTTTTATTCAACTACTCAATTTTAAACCTAAAAAAGAGATCCTTGAACATATACCAGAACAACAATATTTTTTCATAAAAAAATGGATTTTATGGTTAAGCATTGTTTCGTGTACCGCAGCCACAGGTTTTTTAGTTGTCACACTAAACTTATTTCAACAAGGAATTAGTAAGGTACTTATAAACACTATGCCTTTGCACCTCGGAGTAGGGATTGTTTTTTTTATGCTACCCCTCACCTT
Source organism: Daejeonella sp. (assembly GCF_044342615.1). Classification (GTDB taxonomy): domain Bacteria; phylum Bacteroidota; class Bacteroidia; order Sphingobacteriales; family Sphingobacteriaceae; genus Daejeonella. Next base: position 3,331 of record NZ_JBIIPN010000195.1, read on the forward strand.
GTTTCTATTTCCACAGATATTATATGGAATGCCTATTTCCGACAGAAAAGAAGAGCCTATAATTACCCCCTCTGATGGAAGAAGAAAAAAGAAAACTTTGCCGAAGGATGTAGATCCATTCTTAATTCTTTCAACAGAAATCTTTGACTATTTAGAAAGGGAAAAACCTTTTGCAAATCCAGACTTTTCAATGAGCCATATCGCTGTGATTTTTAACGTACCGCAACACCATGTTGCTTATTGCTTTAACCACCTACTGAAAAAGAAATTTAGCACCGTAAGAACCGAATTCAGGGTAAACCATGCTAGAGAACTATTGGATAAAGGGCTTACCGAAACACTATCTATTGACGGTATCGGAATAAAAGCTGGATTTATTACTAGATCTAATTTCTATTCTTCTTTTAAAGCTGTTATGGGTGTCACTCCTTCAGAGTACTTAGAAAATAA
>NZ_JBIIPN010000194.1:0-3780 GCF_044342615.1 Daejeonella sp.
GTTGGCGAATATTTGCCTGTAGTACGTACCGCGATTATGAAAAATAATCTCCTGCGAAATTTACGAGGCTATGAAAGTATTACCTGGCTAAATCTTTCAAAAAATGGAGCCAAATTATATTTTGATTATGAAGCCATTAGATTATATGATGAAGAGGGTGATGACCGCCTTTCGAATCGTTTTAACGGGCTAAAAAACTCGGTTAAAATGAGAGATGGCTATCAACTATATTTAGATGAGTTTGCGTCAGATCTTAAAAAATACAATTTCCTAGAATACTTGAAAGTGAGAATAAAACTGCTTTCCTATCAATTAATTGCCTCTTTTCTTCCTAAAAATGAAGACTTGTAAGTTTCAATTCTTTATTCCAATATGAAAAAAGTGTTTTTTATTGTTAGCCATTTAAGAGCTGGGGGCTCCGAAAAGGTCTTTTGGATATTGTCCCAATATTTTGATCAATCTAAATTTGAAGTTTATTTATTGGTTCTAGATTTAACTGAAGCTTTTTACTCCCCTAATTTAAAAGGTGTAAAAATTATTGACCTTAATTCGCCAAGAGCATCAACAGCAATTTTTAAAATTATCCGTCAAATTAAAATTGAAAAACCTTATGCTGTATTTACAACGGGTGGACATATAAACACACTTTTGGCGATTGTTTCCTTGTTTGTCAGTATTCCCAAATTAATTGGGCGTGAGTCGAATGTCATGAATATCATGAATGAATTGGGTGGTTTTAAAGAGAAATTTTGGGATAAATTCATGAGGTTTACTTATAATAGATTTGATATTGCTATTTGTCAATCCGAAGAAATTAAACAATCATTATCTGGTCATTACCATATTACTAATAGCAAATTGAGGGTTATTCCAAATCCGATTTTAAAAACTCAAATTATTAAGCATACTAACTCAAGCCAATACAAAAAGATTATAATTATTGCTCGTTTGGCTATAGAAAAGGGGATCATTCGGTTTCTTCATATCTTAAATTTTCTTCCGCCAGAGTATGTAGTTACAATTGCAGGTGAGGGTCCTATGAAAGCTAGGATTATACAGCTAATTCATGATCTTAATCTTCATGAACGTGTTAAATTAGTCGGAATAGTACGCGAAATCCCTGAATTAATAGCTTCTCATGATCTTTTAGCTCTTCCATCTTTAACAGAAGGTTTCCCTAATGTGGTTTTAGAAGCGCTAGAAGTTGGTGTGCCCGTAATTGCTTTTGAAGTAGGCGGAATAAATGCCATGTTGAAGTCTGGTTTTAATGGTTATATCATTCGTCAAAATGATCTAAACGACTTTCATTATAGGATTGTTAAAGCGTCAAATCAAAATTGGGATCATCAGGCGATAAAGGCAGATGTAGAGAACAGATTTGGAGTTCATAAAGTAGTTAAACAATACGAAGCACTAATCTCATAAGCTTCAAATATTCTCAAATTTCAACTTAAATTTTTCTATATGTGTGGGATATACGGCTCTACGATAAATTTTAGCGATGATGTGATTAGCCAAAAACTGGCTGTTATTAATTTCCGTGGACCGGATTATTCGCAGTTTATTCATACTCCAGATGTTGTACTAGGGCATAATCGCTTGGCTATCATTGATTTGGATCATCGCTCAAATCAGCCATTCTCTTATTTGCACTTAGTTATTGTTTTTAATGGTGAAATATATAATTATCGCCCACTAAAAGCACGCTTAGAAAAGGAAGGTTATAAGTTCAGTACAAGCTCAGATACAGAAGTTATTTGTGCCGCCTACTTGGCCTATGGCGAAGATTGCGTGCTCCAATTTAATGGGATGTTTGCCTTTGTTATTTATGATGAAAAAAAGAAGATACTCTTCGGAGCAAGAGATCGTCTAGGTAAAAAACCTTTTTACTATTGCCATAATGGACAATCATTTGAGTTTGCTAGTCAGCCTTCTCAATTAAAAATCGCTAGAAAGTTCACTCTCGATCAGCAGGCTGTAAATGAGTATTTTATATGGGGATATATTCCTGATCCTAGTTCCATTTGGCAAGAAGTAAAAAAGCTTCCAGCTGGGCATAGCTTTATTTATAACTTAAGTTCTGGTGCATTAAACATTAAAAAATATTGGGATTTGGACTATGATAGAGAGAATAAATTCAATGGTTCTTATCAAGATGCTAAATTTATTTTAAATGAATTAATCCATGATTCTGTTGGCATAAGAATGAATGCTGATGTTCCTTTAGGTGTATTCTTGTCTGGCGGAATTGATTCTTCATTAATTGCAGCCATCGCCTCCCAAAAAGTTAGTCACCTGAAAACATTTTCAATTCAATTTAATGAAAAGGGTTTTGATGAAAGTAAATATGCTAAACTGGTGGCTGAGCATTTAGGAACCGAGCATCATACTATTGAATGTAACTATCATGAAGGCCTTGATTTAATTTCAAATTTCTCTAATTATTACGATGAGCCTTTTGCCGATCCAAGTGCAATTCCTACCATGCTTTTAAGTAAATACACTAGAAAACATGTTACAGTAGCTCTCAGTGGCGATGGTGGCGATGAAGCCTTTATTGGATACACGCGATATAAGCGAATAAAAACGATGGAAACTCTATTCTCTATGCCTTTGATAATCAGGAATTTAATGGCAAAGTTAATCGGATTTTCGCCAAATTACATTTTGAAACTAATCGCAATTGGGATATCAATTCCAGATATCGAAAGCCTATATATTAAAATGTTTGGCGGATTAGAAAACTCCTGGATTCTTGATTCTGAGAAAGGAATGAATTACAAATATACGGATATTTTTAAAAATCCTCATAAATCGATCTTAGAGAAGGTTTCTGACTATGATATTAAAACCTATTTGAATGGGGATATCAATACCAAAGTGGATAGAGCCTCCATGGCATTTTCACTAGAGGCAAGAGCCCCATTAATGGATTATAGAATTATTGAATTCTCTCGTAGCCTGAATACCAATTTTAAGTACTCAATGGGTAATCAAAAAAGAATATTAAAGGATGTTTTATATCAATATCTGCCCCCAGCGATGTTTAATAGACCCAAATCAGGCTTCACAATGCCATTTAAAGATTGGTTTAAATCCGAACTAAAGGAATATGTTTTAGATAATCTTTCTTATTCTGAACTTCAAAAAATTCCAGGTATTAATGTTTCTAGAACTCAAGAAATTATTCAAGAACACATGAGTGGAAAGTGGAACCGTTATCCCCAAATATGGAAGTTATTGGTTCTTTCCCAGTGGTTGAAAAAGCAAAAAGAGGGGATTTCAATACCTAAATCCCCTTTAATTCCAACAATCTAATTTTTTAAAGCCATATTATTAAATATCAATGAATAGGAAGGTATTATTTATGACATCGTCCATGTCAAAAGGTGGAGCAGAAACTCAACTGATTAAGTTAGCTCTTTTCTTGAAATCCCTCAACTTCGAAATTTGTATTATTTCTTTAAAACCAATTAATGAGTTTGAAATTGACTATGAAAAGGAGGGGATTCCCGTACTTTTCATTCAGAATTGGAGTAAAAATCCAATTAAAAATCTCCAATTAATCTATACTAAAATCAAGGCTTTTAAACCTGATGTGTTTATTGCATTCATGTTTATTGCCATCATTTTTGCTCGTATTTATAAATTGATATTTAAATATAAATTGATATCCTCTGTTCGGATTGGAGTACTTCCTCAAAAATGGTTTTTACCCTATTTATTCTCCACTGGTTTAGATGATGTACTTGTTTATAATTCAAAGGCATCTAAATTAAA
>NZ_JBIIPN010000193.1:0-3780 GCF_044342615.1 Daejeonella sp.
TAGTCCATAGATTATTATCAAGCGAATCTTCTCTAAATTCATCTAGTATGTAAGACGGAATATTAGACAATATCAATTCTGTACTATCCGCCGAAAGGCGTATTTTTATATCACTTCCTGCTTCAAGAGTTGATTTTCCTTGGCTACAAGAATAAAGTAAAAAAATTAGGGAAATGTTAAACCATTTGCTAAATTTCATTGTTAATTACATTTAAATATAAATATGAGACTAATTATTGAAATATTGTTAATGGGAGCCGCTGTAGCAATTTCGGCCTATTTAATTCCGGGAGTTAGCGTTGCCGGGTTTTGGAGTGCCATTATTGCTGGAGTTCTAATTGCACTAGCAAATGCTACTATAGGAACAATATTGAGAATTTTTACCTTCCCAATTAATTTTTTAACACTCGGATTAGTATCATTTATCATAACAGTATTGATGGTATTATTAGTGGATCAACTGATGGACGATTTTAATACTCAGGGCTTTTTCTCAGCACTGCTTTTTGCAATTGTTCTTGCTTTAGTTCAAATGGTGTTTTCTGCTTTTCGTTCCGATAAATCCTCCTAGGTAAATTCTATTTCCCTGCCGCAGTGCTTGTTGCTTTTTTAACAGCATTAGATTTGTCCATAGCCGTCATGAAAAATATTTCGCGATTGTCCATCGTTCGATAATATTTGCCCAATATTTCAACTGCTAGGGCCCTAACTTGCGAAACATCATCTTGCAGGGCCAATTCCTTAATTTTTTCGTATATTATAGTTCTTTCTTCAGTTGAAAGATGTTGAATGACCTCCAAAGCATTCATGCGAATAAACCAATGTTTATCATTAATGGCTTTAATTAAAGTGCTTTTGGCTATTTCATCATGCCTGTTTTTCGAAAGCACATTTACAGCTTCCATTCTATCCATAAATAATGGTGCATTATGGTATTGGAAAACGTATTCTTGAGTAGTTTTATCTTCAATTGTCTCGGCGAGAAGGTATTTTTCCGCATCCACATTTACCAAATCAGGTGTACCTGAGACAGAGAAAACGAATGTTTGGCTTTGTTTTTCTAGGAGAATTTCTTTACGTTCCACCTTGCCATCTAAATAAATATCAATCGCCATAGGGATACGATATAAAGGTGTGTATGAAAGATTTTGACTTTGTTCTATACTTACAGTAACTTCCTTACTATCAGAATTGTAAGTGCTTTTAATATTAAGAATGGGATGTCCTGAAGCAAGAAACCATTGATTAAAAAACCAATTTAGGTCGGTTCCGCTTATCTCCTCAAAAATCAAACGTAAATCGTGTATTTCAGCGGTTTTGAAAGCAAATCGTGTTAAATAAGTGTTCAATGCTTTAAAAAAGGCTTCATCCCCTACAGTTTTTCTTAGCATATGTAAAATGCGGCCACCCTTTTGATAGCTAACTTCATCAAACATATGTTCGCGGTCTGCATAATCATAACGAATAACATCAACACGTTTTTTATTCCCACTTTTTAAATAGGAATTAAGATCATTTAATCCTTTAAAATCTGCTTGATCACGACCATGTTTATATTCATCCCATAAATATTCGCCATAAGTTGCAAACGACTCATTAAGAGGGAGGTTAGACCAGGATTCTGCAGTTACTAGATCTCCAAACCAATGGTGAAAAAGTTCATGAGCTATAATATCATCTTGGTTTTGATCGATATGCTGCCCTTCAGTCATGTTTAGACCTTCATAAAATACCGATGCACTTGTATTTTCCATCGCACCACTCACAAAATCTCTCACAACTATTTGAGAATATTTATCCCATGGATAATCTACACCCAATCTATTGGAGAAGAATTCCATCATTTCGGGTGTATTGCCAAAAACAATTTTGGCGGTAGGAGCAAATTCAGGTTCAGTATAATAATTTACTTCCTTATCACGCCATTGGTCTTTTGTAATCACAAAATCACCTACCGCAAGCATGGTTAAATAAGTAGAATGAGCTTGCTCTTGTCGCCAGCTATCAGTACGCGTACCATCCCCATTTAAGCTCGAAAATTCAAGACTACCGTTAGAAAGACTTATAAATCGATCAGGAACCGTAATATTCAGCTCTTGAGTCATTTTTTCTTGCGGATCATTAATTGTGGGGAACCAAGTCGAATTACATTCCGTTTCTCCCTGTGTCCAAATTTGCTGAGGCTTATTTTTATCTCTACCCGTATTATTGATGAAATATAGTCCACGATCGCCTGCAGAGCCGATATCTTTACCAATTTTCAACTTATTAGGCATGGCCACATAATCGATATAAACGGAATAAGTTTGGTCTTTCTGATAGGTTTTATCGAGACTCACGCGAAGTTTTTTTCCATCATAAAAATATTTAAGTGGCTTTTTATCCTCATTTTGCACTAGCGATACCTCCTTAATTTGAAAACCATTAGCATCCAAGAGCAATTGAGCGGTATCATAAAAATAGGGTTTCGCTGAAATAGTAGCTTTACCATAAACGTAGGCACTATCCCAATCAAAACTAAGATCGAGCTTAGTATTAATAATGTCTGTTGTTCTAGTATAGCTTGCGCGATAAACATTTGATCCAGGCATGTTTTCAATGACGGTAATTGGATCAAGGTTCACCATTTGAGGTGCAGCACATGATAAAACAAAAAATACTGCCCCAAGGGAGCAGTATCTCAATAATTTGAAGGATATCATTATTTTTCTGTTAAAAGCTCATCGATAGTTTTCTCAAACTCCTTTACAAATTCTGTATAATGAGTCCCAGTTCCTGGTCCGCTGAAACCAGTATGAATTTTCCTGATTTTGCCAGATTTATCAATAATCATTAGGGTTGGAAAGGCTACAAATTTCTCAAGCATGGGTAAGCTTTTAGAAACTTCCTCCTTGTCGTTGGTAAAGCCTGTTATCAAAAAATCATAAGGCACGGAAAAGCGGTCGCGTAATCGTGCCACATTTTTCTTTGAACGTTCAAAATCTTTGGATCGCTCATAAGCTAAACCAACAACTTCAACCCCTTTTGATTGATATTTTTTATAGAAGTTTGATAGATAGGCTGTTTCATCCATGCAGTTAGGGCACCAAGAACCAAAAAATTGGACTAAAACAATCTTATTTTTAAATTTTTCATCAGAGAGCGAGACCTTTTTGCCATCCAGGTTTGGGAATGAAAAATTAATCTTATCGTAACCAGACTTTAAATTTGTTAAGGAATAGGCATCGGGAAGGATTGCACTATCATCTTTTTTGCCCGTCCATGTTTCAATGGCTGCGAAACCAGAATAAAATTTACCATCAACTATGGTACTGTCGTTCAATAATTTACCTGTAAAAAGATAAGCATGACTTCCATCAAAGCAGGATAAATATAAGTTACCGTCTGAAACGGTTCCTTCCAAAAAGCGGTAATCACCAGTTGCCGTTAAAAAAGTACCCAAAACACGTCCGTTTTCTTGAGTAAATTCGCCAACAGAAGCATAGCTATCTTTATTATTTAAGGTATTAAATGTTACAGACCAGCGACCAGAAACATTGGATTTAGATTCCGGATTAACTTTAAAAAATCGCCAATCATCATTTGATTTTGCATGAAACTGTAATACCTCGTCGCTATCTGCATAGTGCTTAATCCATCTTCCACTTAAGGTTTTATTTTTGAGAACTGCTCTTATTTCTGAATCAAATAAAGGCATTTGGATAATGAGAGAATCGGCCATTGCCGAAATCTGATTAACTCTAAAGCGCTCCTTTCCATTGATAATATCAAGAAATTTTT
>NZ_JBIIPN010000196.1:0-3773 GCF_044342615.1 Daejeonella sp.
TAAGCAAAGATTTTTGAGATTATGGGCGTAGGGACAGGTTGGGACCTGTCCTCTGAGTATTTAGTACGTAGTAATTAGATAGAAAGTGATAAGCAAAGATTTTTGAGATTATGGGCGTAGGGACAGGTTGGGACCTGTCCTCTGAGTATTTAGTACGTAGTAATTAGATAGAAAGCGATAAGCAAAGATTTTTGAGATTATGCGCGTAGGGACAGGTCGCGACCTGTCCTTGAAATTCATTAAACAAAAAATGCCCCCGATAATCGGAGGCATTTATACTAATTTAATGTCTGTTTAGCGATTTGCTGGCATATCATTTTTTACATCTACCACTGGGCGCTTATCGCGATTAAGGAGATCCCAGCCAGTATAATAAACAAGCTGTGCGCGCTTTGCTAGTAGTTCGAAATTAATTTTACTAACTTCATCACTCGCTTTGTGGTAATCTTCGTGTACTCCATTGAAGTAAAATACGATTGGCACACCATTCTTAGCGAAATTATAGTGATCTGAACGGTAGTAAATTCTTTCTGGATCTTTTGGATCATTATACTTATAATCAATCTTCATCTTTGTATAAACTGCATTCGCATTTTCACTGATTTTATGAAGATCGGTACTCAATTTATCTGAACCGATTAAATAACAGTAATTTGTTGAATCAGCTGAAGTTTTGTACTCTTCACCTGTTCTTCCAATCATGTCAATATTTAAATTGGTGATGGTATTAGCCATTGGGAAAACCGGGTTTAATGAATAATATTCAGAACCTAAAAGTCCTTTTTCTTCACCTGTAACAAATAAGAATAAAACACTTCTTCTAGGTCCATTACCCGCTTGCTTTGCTTTAGCATAAGCTCTAGCAATTGCTAAAACCCCTGTAGTTCCAGATCCATCATCATCTGCACCGTTATTGACTTTATCAGCACCACCATCAGTTGTTAATCCGATATGGTCATAATGTGCAGAATAAACAACTAGTTCGTCTTTAAGGTCGCTTCCTTCTAAGTAACCTAAAACATTTACAGATTTAACATCTTTATTAACCGGACCATAATTTATTGCCAGGTCAGCTTTTAAAACTTGTGATTGTGGAGCACCACTATTATCAATTGATGATTTTAAACCTTCAAAAGTTTTACCACTGTTTTTCAAGATTTGGTTCGCTGTTGCAGGTGTGATGCTCACCATACCAGCTGCACTTGCGCGATTGCTTGGAGTGCTTTCTTTTTTAACACTTAAGCGACCCGCTCTAGGCTTGTATGATTGAATAGCAGCAGCCACATCAGGGCTAACAGCTAAAATTAAAGCAGGTTTTTTGCTCATTACATACTGCATTCTTTTTGTACGGCTTGTTGACCAGTCTGAAGGCGTTGCAGTCTTGCTGATAGCTGAAACACCGTTATTCATTGGCTCTCCCTTGTTAATTACAAGAACAAGCTTTCCAGCGATATCAATATTTTTTAAATCATCATAGCTATCTGCTCCAATTCCGTAGCCAATAAATGTGATTTCACTTGATTTAAGTGCTTTTGCCTCTCCACTTCCTGTGAAAAGAAAATCTTTACCTACATTAAGTGTTTGATTGTTTGCTGTGAAGCTACTTACTTCAAATGTAGTTTCAGTTAATGCTACATCTTGAAAGTAGGAACCATTAACAGGAGCTATCAATTTTAATTTTTTTAATTCCTTTGCCAGGTGGGCTGCAGCCAATTCGGCTCCTCGCTTACCTGTTTCACGGCCTTCAAACTTATCTGATGCTAATACGCTCAAATGTTTTTTAGCATATTTAGCGGTGATTTTTTCTGCAAATTTTTGCGCATTTGGGTCCTGAGCATATCCCTGAGCGGAAATACCCGCAACAAGTAGTACCCAAAGTGTTTGTTTAAATTTCATTTTTTTTTAGGGTTAGTTTTTATTTAATTAACAGGAAATTTTATTTACTCTATTTGCATGTCGTCCACCTTCAAATGAAGATTGAATAAATTTCATACAGATTTTTTTAGCTTCTTCTTTACTTGTAAATCTAGCAGGTATACAAAGTATATTCGCATTATTATGAGTTCTAGCAAGCTCAGCCAACTCTTCATTCCAGCATATCGCTGCACGAATTCCCTGATGCTTGTTGGCAGTCATAGCTACTCCATTTGCACTTCCACAAATCAGAATTCCTATTGTAAACTCCTTATTTTCAACAGCACTAGCAACTGGATGTGCAAAATCGGGATAATCTACTGAATCTGCACTATAAGCACCAAAATCTTTTACTGAATAGTCCTTCAGAAAATCGATAAGCATGCTTTTGTATTCAAAGCCTGCATGATCTGCTCCAATGGCAATACTGATATTTTTACTCATTTTGTATTAATTAATCGTTTTTGTAAAAGGCAATTTCCGCTTTCTTCTTTTTTGCTGCAACCCGTGCAGAAACATAGATACTTATTTCATATAGTAAAAATAGTGGGAAACTAACGGTTAGCATTGTTACCAAATCTGGAGTAGGGGTTACAATCGCTGCAATAATTAGAATAATTACTGTGGCATATCGTCTCGACGACCTCATAAATTCTGGGGTCATGATTCCAAGTTTAGAAAGTATGTAAATAACTATTGGTAGTTCAAATGTTATTGCTGCACCAATGGTTAAAGTAGCAACTACTGAAAAGTATGAGGATATGGTAATTTGGTTATTGATGATTGAACTTACCTCATAATTAGATAAGAAGTTAATAGAAAGGGGAGCAATAATATAATATCCAAAAAGTAGTCCAATAATAAAAAGGAGTGAGGCCCAAAAAACGAATCCAGTGGCCGATTTACGCTCATTTTCATGAAGTGCAGGCTTCACAAATCGCCAAATTTCAAAAAGAAGATATGGTACACCAAGTACGATACCTATCATCAATGAGGAGTTTAATTGCAGGGTAAATTGTCCCCCCAATTCAGTATTAATAATGTTAAAACTTAATTTTTTAACGCAGAAATCGGCACCTAAATTAAATTTCTCTGTCGCTAAACACATCATTCTGTAAGTCCAGAAGTCTGTTTTACCAGGCCCCATGATAATCTTATCAAAAATGAAATCATAAAAGCTGAATGCTAAAATGGTAAATGCTACAATGGCTATTGATGCACGCACAAGGTGCCCACGAAGCACATCCAAATGATCAAAAAAAGACATTTCGGCTTCAATGGTTTTACCTTTTTCTTTTATTGCCTTAACTAAGTCGGTACGTTCCTTACTCATAATTTATAAACAAAAATACCATTCTATTTGATTTTAGAATGGTATTTAAAAGAAATTTAATAAGCATCATGTTAATTGTGACAATTAGCGCTTAAATTGAAGTATTTGTCGACAAATAGCAGCGAAAAAATTCGAATTTCCTATTCTTTTAGATCGAATGTTTCCATAAACTTAGTTGTGAAATTCCCCGCTCTAAAATTAGGGTCTTTCATCAATCGTAAATGGAAAGGAATCGTTGTTTTTATGCCTTCAATCACAAATTCACTTAATGAACGCTCCATAGTGCAAATCGCTTCTTCACGTGTTTGTGCCACACAAATAAGCTTTGCAATCATTGAATCGTAGTTTGGTGGAATTTGATAACCTGCATACACGTGCGTATCAACACGTACCCCATGACCGCCTGGTGAATGAAAATTAGTGATTAATCCTGGTGAAGGTCTGAAATTGTTAAATGGATCTTCTGCATTGATACGGCATTCAATTGCGTGCATTTCTGGAATATAATTCTTTCCTGAAATTGGAA
>NZ_JBIIPN010000197.1:0-3762 GCF_044342615.1 Daejeonella sp.
TAAGGCATATCAACCGGCACAAGCGACTGGTGGTATAGGTTTCTTCGAATGTATTGATGATACAAAAGCTGCTAATTTACTTTTCGATACAGCAAAAAACTGGTTATCTGAGAGGGGTATGAAGGCTATGGATGGACCGATTAACTTTGGAGAAAATGATAGTTTTTGGGGTTTATTAATTGAAGGTTTCACTACTCCATCATATGGAATGAATTATCATCACTCCTATTATCAAAAATTATTTACTGATTATGGATTTACCGTCCTCTATGAGCAGATAACAAATCACCTAGAATTAGGAAAGCCTTTTCCAGAACGTTTTACTAAAATCGCAAATTGGGTTGCCAATAAACCTGGTTATACATTCAAATATTTAGAAGTTAGTAAATTGGAGTCCTTTGCAAAAGACTTTGTTGAAATATATAATGATGCCTGGCAAAACTTTGAAAATTTTGTCCCACTCGAAACCAAGGGCATACTAGAAAGTTTTAACAAGATGAAAACTGTTATGGATGAAAAGCTAATTTGGTTCGCATACATTAATGATGAACCAGCTTCCGTTATAGTTATTATACCAGATGCGAACCAAATGATAAAAGGCTTTAATGGAAAACTCGGAATTATAGAAAAATTGAAGTTTTTATACTACCGCTGGAAAGGAGTTAATAGAATGAGGGCAGTAGTAATGGGAACAAAAACTGCCTTTCAAAAACTAGGCTTAGAATCAGCATTATTTATTAAGTTAAAAGAATATGTAATTCCTAAAAACCAATATGAAGAACTGGAGCTATCATGGGTAGGAGATTTTAATGATAAAATGCTTTCAATTCATGAGGCTACGGGCGCAGTATTTGGTAAAAAGCATGCCACTTTAAGAAAATTATTCTAAAACCAAATTTCGAGTAATTTTAGGGAATTACGTAAAAACAGGGCTCAAACTCCTTTCTCGATGATTAAACTTGTCCAAAAAACACGAATTTGAGTTTCGGAACCGAATATCCAAATTAAATAATTTTGCAGTCGAAATTATTTAAAGAATAATTTACCTAAGATTTCATAAATTAAATAATAAGTTAATAATATTATTTAGAATAATAATATGGAGTTAGCTTATTTTTTGGACAAAAAAATACCAATACAAGGTGAAAACCTTATTTAAAATGGAATTTAGGGAAGAATCGACTTATTTAATAGTGGAATTTACTTGATAAGTAAACCTCGTTTATTAAATGAGATCTACTTATCAAATAATATTTACTATTACTTTTTATAAGCACGAAGTTCCTCGTACAACTCAATGATTTTCTTCTGAAGATCAATAAGTTCAACCTCACGATCATGAAGCTTTTGAGTAAGGTTCTCAACCTCTGTGTTGTAACTTTCTAGACCTTCCTGATCATTAAATGTAAGAAGCTGAACAACAGACATTTCGAATAACTTCGAAATTTGCTCAAGTCTTGATAAATTAATATCAGTAATACCAGTTTCAATCTTTGAAAATGCTGGAATAGAGATTTCTAATTGTTTAGCTACATCTTCTTGGCTCCAGCTTTTTTGATGTCTAAGTAGACGAATTTTTTTTCCTAAAGTTTTCATGTGTTTGTTTTTTTCTTGGTAGAATAATTTATATGGCAATACATTTTAATAACTCTTCAGCGCATTTTACAAGGCACTGAATTGAAATTTTATTTCTTTCTAATTGAATAACAAGGCAAAAGCAATATTGTTTTAGTTAATTTACAATAATTAACCAATAATTAGATTATAATGTTTAACGAAATTCCAGCACTAAAGTTTTGAAAAAGTTAAAATATTTTCTTGAAATTTTATTTCTTGAAATTTTTCTTTAAAAATATATCTTAAATTGTTTCACTAGGTATTCAAAAAGCTAACTAAATGGATAAAATTACAACAAAATAATTTAATTATTCTGTAACAATATATATTGAATCGACAAAAAGAATGATAATTTAAGAAAAATGAGTAAATCTACTTATTTGAAAAAATGAACTTAGCTGATACCCAGGTATTAAGCACTTTGTGTTCAGAATATTTAAATCCAATAGATTCACATTTTTGTTTTATTATTTCTAAATCAGGATTTTCATAAAAACCACTTAAAAAAAGTACTGTTCCATCCTCAGACACTTTTGCATAGGTATCCAGCTGATCCAATAAGATATTTCGGTTAATGTTTGCTATGATGGTATCAAATTTATAATCTGGAATAACCTCTTTAGAACCACATAAAGCTTCGATATTTGTAATTTTATTAAGAACAGAATTTTCAAGCGTACTATCATAGCAAACATCATCATAATCAATTGCCAAGACCTCTTTTGCACCCATTTTAGATGCCAAAATCGCCAAAATACCCGTTCCACAGCCCATATCAAGCACCTTTTGAAATGCAAAATTTTCTTCCAGCATAAATTCAATCATTAATGCTGTAGTTTGATGATGACCCGTTCCAAAGGCCATCTTAGGATCAATCACAATTTCATAATCAAAAGCTGGCTTTGCTTCATGAAAAGTTGCTCGGATATAACAGCGATTTGCAACATCAATTGGCTCAAAATTGCTTTCCCAGATCTCATTCCAATTTTGATGTGCTATGCTTTTAGACTCAAATGTAAAAGAGAACATCTCCTTAAAAGTATCTTTTAAATGCTCAATAGACTCTTTATTGAAATCTGATAAAGGAATATAAGCCTTAAATCCATTTTGAAAATCTTCAAAGGTGTCAAACCCAATTTCTGACATGGCATTAATTAACAAATCCTTATGAAAGTCCTCATTTGAATTAAGAACTACAAAAACTTCATTATAAACCATGCTTAGTTTAGCGCTTTAATAATATCAACAAAATCGCGTGCTTTTAATGAAGCACCGCCAATCAATCCCCCATCGATGTCTGCTTGTGCAAAAAGCTCAGCAGCATTTTTAGGATTACAACTCCCCCCATATAAAATAGTTAGATTATCAGCTAATGTCTGACCATATTTTTCTGCTAATAAAGTACGAATGAATAAATGAATTTCTTGAGCTTGTTCCGGACTAGCAGTTAAGCCTGTACCAATTGCCCAAACAGGCTCATAAGCAAGTATTAATTTGCTATAGTTAGCTCCATCAAGATGAAAAGAAGCTTCAGAAATTTGTTCTTTAATCACATCAAAATAAGTCCCGCCATTTCTCTGCTCCAAGGTTTCTCCAATACAAAATATTGGGGATAGGCCATTCTTTAAAACCGTATTTAATTTTTGAGCAAGCAGTTCATTTGATTCAGAAAAATACAGCCTACGCTCCGAATGACCGATAATGACATATTCTGCACCACTTGAAGCTATCATGGAAGCTGATATTTCACCAGTATAGGCTCCGCTATCTGCATGATGACAGTTTTGAGCACCAATAGATAGTTTAGAACTCCCATCTAAAGATTTGGCGAGGCTACTTAAATGAATACTTGGTGGACAAACAATTACTTCTTGTTCTCCACTAAGTTCAACCTTAAGAAGTCCCTGTATTTCATTAAATAGTTGAATTCCTTGATCCAAATTCAAATTCATTTTCCAGTTGCCGGCAACTATGTTTTTTCTCATTATTTATTTCTGTTTAAAATCTTCTATATTTTTCTGTAAGTCCAAAAACATGACTTAATATTTTTTGTTCTATTTCATTAAAATCAGCTCCCCTTCGTTTATAAGCTTGGGTTGCCGTTTCAAAAACACGCTTTAAAGGATAAACATCAAAGCCTTGGTT
>NZ_JBIIPN010000198.1:0-3752 GCF_044342615.1 Daejeonella sp.
AAAGCTAATCTTAAACTTGATAATCAATTGTTAAGATATGGCCAGGCTCACATGCAAGAGGTATTTCAACAGTATTTAGATCTCTAAGCGACTTCCTTCTGCAATGCTTTAAGCCAATCATTAAACAGTTTTGTTTCAAATTCAACAGCCTTTTCAGCATGCTTTTCCCAATCTGCAGAAAAACTCTTTAATTGTATTAACATTTCCTCTAAATGTCCCTCCTCTTCAAGTATGATCGACTTCACATTAACTTTACTTGATGCTTCGTCTAGAGCGTTTTGGTAGATGGGGTAAAGTTCATCTGCACGGACTTCAATAGCATAAGTAACTAAGAGGTAGGCAGCAAATTTCAAATCATTTCCACTTAAATTGAGGGTGCTTTTAAGGTATTTACATACCAAAACATCTAATAAATTTAAATAATACCTACTATCTGAGCTTGCCAATAAATATTGGTCTGCGTAAGTGGGACAAGCATCAAGGCTAAGCTTAGAAATTTGTTTTTTAAGATAATAGGCATGTCTATGCTCTTCAGCGGCATGTTTTAAAATAATTAATGTGACATCCTTTTTATGTTCACTGGCAGATATTTTCCGAGCACCTGAGTTTTCCATCAAGGAAAGTGTGTTCAACCAGCGTGCATGAGTATCGTTATTGGAAACTATTTTTGAAAGTAATTGACTAAAATCCATATTTAAAATCGCTCAAGCGCCTCTTCAATTTTTGCGTAAGTATAATCGAGATCTTCATTTTTCATGCAATATGGTGGCATAATGTAAATAATATTCCCAAGTGGTCTTAAAATTATGCCCTGATCAAGGAAAAAATTATATAGTGTATCCCTTAAACCATTAAAATAGGACGTTTCACCTGTTGTATCCCATTCTATCGCTAAAATAGTCCCAGTCTGCCGAATACATTTAACCTTCTTGTGGGAGGCAATTTTTGTGGCAAAATCTTTGTGTTTCGATTCAATCCGATGAAGATTTTGCTCCGTTTCTGGCTCCAAAAGCAGGTCCATGCTGGCTAAGGCTGAAGCACAAGCAATTGGATTTGCCGTGAATGAATGTCCGTGAAAAAGTGTTTTTAATTTATCATCCGAAAGAAAAGCTTCATAAATATCTCGTGTACAAGTAGTTACACCAAGAGCCATTGTCCCGCCTGTAATGCCCTTCGAAAAACACATTAAATCAGCTTTTTCTGTGAGATGATCACTTGCAAACAATTTACCGGTACGACCGAATCCTGTCATCACCTCATCGGCAATCGTTAAAATATTTTCGTGTCTGCAATGTTTAATTAATTGATCAAGATAATGTGCCTCATACATTTGCATCCCTCCTGCCCCTTGTACTAAGGGCTCGAATATAAAAGCAGAAATACCTGATTTTATGGTACTTATATGGTTTTTAAGTTGCTCAATATTATCATGATTAGGAAGATCGATAAATTCAACTTCAAAAAAGAACTTATCGAATGGCTTAGTAAATGCACTTCTTGCACTTACTGCCATGGCTCCAAAGGTATCGCCATGATAAGAATTGTGAAAGGCTAAAACTTTGGGTTTTTCAATTCCCTGATTAGTCCAGAATTGAAAACACATTTTCAGCGCCACTTCCACAGCAGTAGATCCATTATCAGAATAAAATACCTTAGCTTGGTTTTTGGGAAGAATATTTATTAATCTTTCGGCCAATTCTACAGCTCCAGGATGGGTAAATCCGGCAAAAATAACATGTTCCAACCTACTTAGCTGCTCCGATACCTTTTTTGCAATGTATGGATGCGAGTGACCATGAATATTTACCCACCAAGAGGAAATAGCATCTAGATATTTTGTCCCATCCTCAGCATATAAAAATACGCCTTCACCGCGCACAATCGGAATTGGAGCTGCTGCATTTTGCATTTGGGTGTATGGATGCCAGATTATTGCCTGGTCGCGTTCGACTAAACTTTTTTCGGCCATTTTTCTTTCAATAATTCTAAAACTTTTTGATCTGTCGGAAAGGTCAAATCATCCTTAATTAGTTCATGAACGCATTTCCAACGGAATGCTTGAAGTGTATCTCCTACAGACTGAAAATCAAATGCTTTCTCTCTAAAATCAAGCTCAATGTTTGAAATAGGTTTAACCAAATAGTAAACACTAATTACCTGACTTTCATTAAAGACCGATTTTATGAAAAAATCTGTCGTGTAAAAATGCTCTAAAACCTCAATTTCTGTCTGGCATTCCTCCACAAACTCTCTTTTTAATGCGTCTATGAGCCCCTCACCATACTCTAACCCGCCACCTGGGAATTTGCTGAACTGAAAACCATATTCCTCCTCATCACTGATTAAAATATGATTATCCTCATTAAATAATAGTCCGTAAACTCTAACATTAAATTGATACATCGGGTGTAAAATGTTTTTGGTTTTTGCTTACATTTTCTGTTGTCCACGCAATATCAAGAGTTTTTGGCTCAGAACGAACTGAACAATCCAACATTTTGCAATAATGACAACACTGTGGCACACAAGGATCAGCATGGATAAAAAATTCAGTATTTGAATTTGCCTTGTGATTTACCAATTTATCAAGTTCAGAAACCTCTTCATGGACCTTATTCAAATCAAAATAATAAGGAAGTGTTAGATGACAATCGATGTGAACATCAGTCCCGTAGCGTTGTGTACGCAAATTATGCACATCAATCCACGAATTTTTACGATGTTCATTGAGAATAGCGACAATTTCATCTGTTGTATCAAAATCAGATTCATCCATTAAACCAGAAACCGATTTTCGCACCAATTTATAACCACTATAAACAATATATATTCCAATTACTATGGATAAAATACTGTCGAGATAATTTAACCCGGTGGTATAAATGAGAATTAAACCAAAGACTAATCCCGCACTTGTATAAGCATCCGTTTGAAGATGTTTCCCATCCGCAAACAAGGTTAAAGAATTCAGTTTTTTACTTTGATCAATGAGATAATATCCTAAAAAATAGTTGATTAAGCCTGAAACGCCAATAATTATAGTACCAAGGATTAAATCACTGATTTCATGTGGGAAAAAGAGGTTATAAAATGACTTAAAACTAATTAGGATTCCTGCAATGATAATTAATGCTCCCTCAATAAAAACAGAGAAAAATTCAACTTTCCCATGTCCATAAGGATGGTTTTGATCTTTGGGGCGAGCAGCAAGATAAATACTATAAAACGCGAATAAACTAGCTAAAATATTGACAATACTTTCGGCAGCATCGGTTAAAATAGAGTTAGATGAAGTTATAAAATATGCCGTAAACTTGGCTAGCATCAGTACGATACCTACGACCAGTGAAAGTAAAATGACTTTTTTTTGAGTTTGCAAAGCAGGTCAATATTTTCGGTAAATTTAGTCAATAGCAGAGAGCATTTGTTAAAAAAATGGAAAAATTAACTTGAATTCGCTTTAATTTTTGCATTGGCAGGCCATGTTTCTATATTTGTTATAATTATGAGCACATTATCACATCGCATCGACAATCTTTCCGAGTCCGCCACCATCAAAATGGCAAAAATGGGCCGCGAATTAGCCGCTAAGGGAGTAGACGTAATCAGTCTAAGCCTTGGTGAGACAGATTTTTTCACACCCGACTTCGTGAAAGAAGCAGCCAAACAGGCTATTGATCAAAATTTTTCTTATTACACTCCCGTTCCGGGCTATCCTGAATTGCGCAAAGCAATTGCAGCAAAGCTTAAAC
>NZ_JBIIPN010000007.1:0-38225 GCF_044342615.1 Daejeonella sp.
TCCGAATTTGTTTCCTTCACCTTCAAACATGATTAAAGGTAATTGGGTGTAAGTTTTAAAGTTTTTTAGCTCAACGGAGGCAATTCTACCACCTTTGGGACTAATTTTTAATTTTATAGACTCATTTTCAAGAATAATTGGCTCATCGCTACCAGATTGGGCAGCTCCAAAAGGACCAGATTTGATAAGGGTTGAATCTACTGGAGGTAAAACAGTAGTTTTTGCTGTATCCTTAACAATAACTGGATTTTTGTCTTTGTTAACTCTAGCTATTGAATCCTGACTTTGTTTTGCTTTTTCTCTTTTAATGTCTTCCTCCGAAGGTTGCATTAAAAAGGTTGAGCCTACTAATATGATTAAAATCAAAAAGAGACCCGTAAATGTATTTCTATCCATTCCGTTTAAAAATCTGTTTTGTTAAATGTTACTTCTTTTTCGAATAAATAATAGAAGCGGCGACAAAGTTAACAAAAAGTGGGTGAGGATTATCAACTGTTGACTTTAATTCGGGATGAAATTGACCTCCAATAAAAAATGGATGGTTTTTAAGCTCAACAATCTCAACCAAATTATTTTCAGGGTTAATCCCAGAAGCAATCATTCCAGCTTGTTCAAATTGCTCTAAATACTTGTTATTGAACTCATAACGATGGCGATGACGTTCCGTAATTCTAGATTTACCATAGATTGCCGCAGCCTTGCTTCCTTTTTTAAGATCACATGTATATGAACCAAGACGCATGGTACCACCCTTGTTTTTTATTTTTTTCTGATCCTCCATCATGGAGATCACCGGATTTTTAGCGTTTTCATCAATCTCGCTGCTTTGTGCATCTTTAATTCCGATCACATTACGAGCAAATTCAACCACAGCACATTGCATACCTAAACAGATACCGAAAAATGGAATTTCATGCTCTCTAACGTATTTAATAGCTTCAATTTTACCTTCAATACCTCTGCTACCAAAGCCTGGAGCAACAAGAACACCATCTAAGCCTTTTAGTTTGTCGGCAACATTGTCAGCTGTGATACTTTCAGATTGTATGCTTTTAATTCTGACCTTGCATTCGTTTTTAGCACCTGCATGAATGAACGACTCAGTAATAGATTTATACGCATCTGGTAATTCTACATATTTTCCTACTAAACCAATAGTTACTTCATGTAAAGGATTCTTCAATCGTCCTAAAAAGTCCTTCCATTTACCCAAATCAGGCTCGTTTTTTTGAGGAAGTTTAAATTTACTTAAAACGGTTTTATCTAATTGTTCCTTTAACATCAATAATGGAACATCATAAATGGTTGAAGCGTCTATTGATTCGATAACTGCATTTAAGTTAACATTACAGAAAAGAGCGATTTTTTTACGTAATTCTTGAGGAATGTGATGTTCGGTACGGCAGACTAAAATATCTGGTTGGATACCATATTCCAATAACATCTTTACAGAGTGCTGTGTAGGTTTTGTCTTTAATTCTCCAGCCGCAGCAAGGAAAGGAACAAGCGTTAAGTGGATTACCAAAGAATTGCCAGAACCTAATTCCCAACGTAATTGACGAACAGCTTCTATAAATGGTAAAGATTCAATATCTCCAACTGTGCCACCTAATTCGGTGATTACAATGTCAAAATCGCCTGTCTCACCCAAGATTTTCATATTACGCTTAATCTCATCGGTAATATGTGGGACAACCTGAACGGTTTTGCCTAAATAAGCGCCTTCACGCTCTTTATTGATTACATTTTGATAAATACGACCAGTGGTGATATTGTTTGCTTGTGAGGTAGGTACATTCAGAAAGCGCTCATAATGACCAAGATCTAGATCTGTTTCGGCACCATCTTCAGTAACATAACATTCGCCATGCTCATAAGGATTTAAAGTTCCTGGATCAATATTAATATATGGATCAAACTTTTGAATGGTAACTCGATATCCTCTTGATTGCAGAAGTTTTGCAAGAGAAGCGGAAATAATACCCTTTCCTAACGACGAAGTAACGCCGCCCGTAACAAAAATGTATTTAGTCATTATATCTGTATGATTTCTAAGAGTTTTTATTGAAATAATAGATGAAAGCTATTAAAGACAATAAAAAACATCATCTGTACGGGATTCAAAACTAAGAAAAAAATCTAAAATGATTTTAATTGTTGAGAAATAAAATTGTGTTAATAAATCGGCCAATTTTAATTTTACAAATAATTAGGAAAAGCTGAATAATAGTTTAGGATATAGCTTGATAATTTCTTTTTAAAAGCCTATTTCGGTTCTCAAAATCACCAATGTCCTTTGTTTTGACTACCTTTGTTTATTATTTAAACATTATTTCAACAAATTGACATTTAGCGATTTTAACTTTGATCCTCAATTACTTGAGGGTTTACAGAGTATGGGTTTTGTTAAACCTACTCCAATTCAAGCTCAGGCTATTCCTTTAATACTTCAACATACTGATTTAATTGCCTGTGCTCAAACTGGTACTGGTAAAACGGCATCTTATTTATTGCCGGTATTACAACATATCAGTGTTTCTGATAAAAAACATACCCAAGCTCTTATTTTAGCTCCTACACGTGAGTTAGCTCAACAGATTGATCAGCAAGTAGAGGGTTTGGCCTATTTTGCTGGAATTAGCTCTATAGCTGTTTACGGTGGAGGTGATGGTATTATTTATGAACAACAACGCCGTGCCATGATGGAAGGGGTTGATATTGTGATTGCCACTCCCGGACGTTTGATAGCGCATTTGGCTTCGGGCGCTATAAAACTAGATCATCTTAAATACTTGGTTCTAGATGAAGCTGATCGAATGCTTGATATGGGCTTTTATGAGGACATTTTGAGAATTATAAGTTCTTTACCTAAAGAACGTCAGACTTTGCTTTTTTCGGCAACTATGCCTCCAAAGATTCGAACATTGGCTAATACCATTCTTAAAGATCCTCAACAAATAAATATTGCCATTTCACAGCCTGCAGTTGGAATCTCACAGCAGGTTTACATGGTTCATGATCATCAAAAGGTGAAGTTGATTTGCTCTTTGCTTAAAGCTGGTGATTATAAAAGTATCCTGATTTTCTGTTCCCGTAAGGAAACGGTTAAGGATTTAAATCGCACTCTCAAAAGAGAAGGTATTAAGTCGGAAGCTTTTCATTCTGATTTAGAACAAGAGCAGCGCGAGACCGTTTTGCGAGCTTTTAAGAGTCGCGTTTTACCCGTAATTATTGGAACCGATGTTTTGAGTAGGGGTATAGATGTTGAAGGTATTAGCCTCGTAATTAATTTCGATGTTCCACCTGACCCGGAAGATTATATCCACCGAATTGGTAGAACCGCAAGGGCGGAAACAACTGGTACTGCTATCACTTTTGTGAACGAAAAAGATCAACGTCGATTCTCATTTATTGAAAATTTGATTTCTAAAGAAATCCCTAGAATGACACTTCCTGAAGAGCTTGGCGAAGGACCTGTTTACAGTCCCACAACTAAAAGGCCATCTTCTAACGGTAACAATAGGAACAAAAAGAAGAAGGTATGGGTTAAACGAAAAGATTAGTTAAACTTTGTAAGTATTTGATTTATAATAATTTACAAATAATATTTAATCTATAGTTAAATGACGATTTTAGAGAATAATTTATTAAAAGTTCAAATAAATTTTAAAGGCGCTGAGTTAGGTTCTATACTAAATAAGGTTAATGGTATCGAGCAATTATGGCAAGGCGACCCATCATTTTGGTCTTTTCAATCACCTAATTTATTTCCTATTGTTGGATCATGCATTGATAATGAGCTATTAATTAATGGGATAAAATATCCAACAAAGCGACATGGTTTTGCACGTCATTCCTTGTTTGAATTAGTGCATCAAAATCCGACAGAAGCTAAATTCCGTTTAAGCTATAACGAATCAACACTAGAAGTCTTTCCCTATAAATTTGCGTTTGACGTTATTTATAAACTTGAAGACTCAAAACTTAAGATTTGTTATGAAGTTCAAAATTTAGACAATCAGATTATCTATTTTTCATTGGGTGCTCATCCTGCATTTAATATTTCTTTTCAACAGAGTGAGCAAATATCTGATTACTACATACAGTTTGATAATGATGATATTTTAGATAAACATCTTTTAAGTGGAGATGGATTTTTTACTGGTGAAACCGAATCTGTTTCCCTGATTTCAAAAAAGCTTTTTTTAAGCCCAAATTTATTTAGTCGTGATGCCTTAGTTTTTAAAGAATTAAAATCTAGGTTAGTCCGACTGAAAAGCCATAAATCAAATCACCAAATTAGCGTTTCATTCCCTGATTTTACTTCATTAGGTATATGGGCCCCAATGGGTGCTCCCTTTGTTTGCATTGAACCTTGGTTGGGATATGCTGATTCGGTGGGAGAACAAAAGGAATTTAGCTTGAAAGAGGGGGTGATAAGTTTGGAAGAGTCGTGTAAATTTCGAGCTGAATTTACTATTGAGATTCATTGATTTATTTCATACGGACAAGAAACTGATCCATTTCATCCTCAAAAATCAATTCAATTTGCCATTCAAATTTTTGAGCGATTTGTTCTAGGGTATTAAAATCAACATAAAGCCATTTAAACCAATTCCCTTTAACCTTTTGATATTCATATTGATAAGATATTTCACCGTAATATTTTTTTGATATAAAATCATCGGCTTTGTATAGATAGGCAATATCTGAAGAATCGAAAATAACTTGTCCGCCAGGCTGAATAAGCTTTTTCAAATGTTCCAAAAAGCGCTCCAAGCCTTCCATATCCCCACAGAGTCCGATGCCATTCATCATCATAATGATTGTATCAAATTGCTCTCCTTCAAATTGGAAAATATCCTTGTTTACGACTTTCTTAACACCTCTTTTTTGCATGATGTCGCAGGCCACTTCCGATATTTCAATGGCCGTTACATCAATGCCTTTATTTTGCAAAATTAGTGCATGGCTTCCCACACCAGCACCAATATCAAGCGTTTTGCCTTTGCAAAGGTCGATTGCGATGCTTTCTAGCTCAGAAATTTCAAATTTATTGCGGTAGAAAATATCAACAGGCATATCCTCCGGACTCCCATAGCTGTTGTGGAGCCATAATTTACCCTTTTGGCGACCTAAATAATGATCTTTTAAAACTTTGCCGAAAACATCCATTTTGATGATAAAAAATTGATTGGATTTTCTCAAAAATACTGCTTATGATGGAATTTTTATTTTTTAATAATTTCGTGATAATAAATTCTTGTTTAATTTAAGAAATTAAATGAGCTTTACTAATATTATTAGTACATTGTGACTCGTTTTTAATATCAAATAACATTCAGCATGTCAACAGAAGTAAAATGCCCCGCATGTCATCATTCATTCCCACTAGAGGAGGCTATCGGTAAAGAATATGAACAGGAATTGCGTGATAAAATGATCGCTTGGCAGAAAAAGAAGGATGAAGAATTCCAAAAGAAAGAGGAAGATTTTAAACTTCAGCAGCAGAATCTTGCCTTAAAATTAGAGCAGCAATTTGCACAAGAGCGTCTTCAATTAGAGGAAGGGGTAAGAAAAACAATTGCTACAGATTTTGAAAATAAGCTAACTTTTTTAGAAAATACAAATAAGGAAAATCAGGAAAAATTGCGTTTGGCTAGTCAAAAGGAGCTTGATTTTATCAAAAAAGAGCAAGAACTGAAAACCAGGGCCGAAGAGATGGAGCTTGAGGTTCAACGTAAAATGCAGTCCGAACGCGAGCAGATTGTAGAGCAGATTAAAAAGCAGGAGATTGAAAAAAATCTATTGAAAGAAACTGAACATCAATTAAAAGTTAGAGAACTTGAAAAACAATTAGATGATCAAAAAAAATTAGCCGACGAAATGCGTCGTAAGGCCGAACAAGGTTCTATGCAATTGCAGGGCGAGGTTCAGGAGCTTATTTTAGAAGAATTATTGCAAAGTACTTTCCCTTTTGATTTGATTGGTGAGGTTGGAAAGGGTGTTCGTGGAGCTGATTGTATTCAAACGGTTCGAAATCAATTTGGACAAGATTGCGGAAAAATTATTTATGAATCTAAGCGTACCAAAGATTTTTCCAATGAATGGATCGATAAACTGAAAAAGGATATGCGCGGGGCAGGAGTAGATGTGGCGGTAATTGTAACACAAACTTATCCTAAAGGTATGACCTGTTTTGGTGAGAGGGATGGAGTTTGGATTTGCTCATTTGAGGAGGTTAAGGCTGTTGCTTTTGTGTTAAGAGATGGAATTATCCGATTATCAAATGCGACTAAATCTCAAGAAAATAGGGGTGATAAAATGCACATGCTCTATGATTATTTAACTGGAACCGAGTTCTCTGAACAATGGAAAGCTATTCGTGAGGGTTATATGAGTATGCGTTTATCCATTCATAAAGAGCGTGATGCCATGGAGCGTATGTGGAAAATGCGCGAAAAGCAGTTGGATAAAGTGCTTTTGAATGCCTCAAGTATCAAAGGTTCAATTGAAGGAATTGCTGGCGCAGATACTATTTCTTTGAGCTTGTCGGATGATGAGGATGAGCCATTCTTATTGGAATAGTCCAGTAGTTTGTATTTTTGAGCTTTTAATCCTTTATTGAATCCTATTCCATTTTTGAAAGGGTCTATGACTGTATTTTCCCTCAATACTCGTTTCAAATGAGTACTTTTGCATTTTATTAAAAAAATCTATTTAAATGCAGCTTTTAGAAAAACTAAAACTAAGTAAACCTCTTGTTAGATCTATGACGGATGCAGGATACTTGGGCCCCAAAGACATTCAACAGAAAACAATGTCGCGTATTTTGGGAGCACAAGATGTAATTGCAATTGCTCCTGAAGGGTCTGGTAAGACTACCACTTATGTTCTTGCGACTCTAATGCGCCTTAAATACGGTTTTGAAGAGGCTCCAAGAGCTTTAGTGCTGGTTCCTGACAAAGATCATGTTTTAGCGGTGATTGAGCGCTACGACCTTCTAAATAAGAATCAGACCATTCGCATAGTAGGTTTATATCCTGAAGCTGGCATGGAATCTCAAATGAATGCCTTGGCAGATGGTGCCGATATTGTAGTTGCTACTCCCGATCGTGCTCGTGCTATTTATTTGAAACTCGGACTAAATCTCAATAAAATAATGATGTTTATTGTTGATGATGCCGCAGAGATTGTTAAAAGAGGGATGCAACTCCCTGTTGCTGAACTTGCAAGAAGCATTGTCAGATGTCAGCATTTAGTCTTTACAGATGTTTTTCATGATAAACTGAACCTTTTAACTAGTCAGTTTATGAATAATGAAACCACCTTTGAAATTGATAATCTAGGTGAACAGAAATTAGCAACTATCGAACAAATTCTATATAAAGTTCCAGATTTTAAAACTAAAGTCAATCTTTTAAATCTTTTATTAAAGGATAAAGAGGTATTTAACAAGGTGATAGTATTTGTAAATACGCGTTTAACAGCCGAGAAGATCTTTAAAAGTTTATTTAAATACCTAGACAAAGAATTAGCAATTTATAAACCGCTATTTTTTGATCATCCGGGTTTCGATAGTATGGATGATTTTAAAGAATCTGACGATACCAGAATATTGCTTGTTGCTGATGATTTGAGAGAATCTATTGATCTTCAGGGAATTCCATTTATATTTCATTTAGAAATGCCTTTGGAGATGGAAACGTTTATTGGTAGAATAGTGAAAAATACAGACACTGAAGGTGATGATGCGCTTGCAATTAGTTTTGCTACAGATTTAGAGCTTTCAATGGTTAAAAAAATTGAACAAGCAATCGGACTCCCAATTCCCATTGTTGAATTGCCAGAAGATTTAGTTATTGAAAAAAATATTGAAAAGAATAAAGCAAAGAAAATTGCCAAAAATGACGCACCTGAGACTGAAATAGGCTCCGCCTTCCATGAAAAAAAGGCGAGTAATATCAAGGATTATAATTATACGTCACGTGAAAAGGCTAAAATGAAATTCAAAAATCGATAATCATTAAAAATTGAAGCTATGAAACATAGAATTTTATGCTTTTTGATATTATTTGCCATAAGTTTTTCAGTAGAATCGGCTCCTAAGCCTAAAAAAATTCTTGTTTTTTACAAAACTGCGGCTTATAAACATCTTTCAATCCCTGCAGGTATCACTGCGATTTCTAAATTAGGGCAGGAGCATAATTTTTTAGTCGATACAAGCTCAAATTCGACTGTTTTTGATCTACAAAATCTTAAAAACTATCACGCTATAGTCTTTTTAAGCACATCTGGTGACATGCTAAATAATGAGCAACAATCTCAATTTGAGCAATATATTCGTTCTGGTGGCGGTTTTGTAGGTATTCATGGGGCATCGGCTGGTGAATATGACTGGCCTTGGTATGGGAAATTAGTGGGAGCTGTTTTCGATGGTCACCCTGTACAGCAAAATGCTATTTTTAAAGTTATTGATAAAAAACATCCTTCTACACGCCATTTTCCTTCCGAATGGAATATGAAAGAGGAACTTTATAATTTTAAGAATATTAACCCTAATATTAATGTCTTGCTAACTGTTGATGAATCGAGCTATCAAGGTGGTACCAATGGAGCTTTTCATCCAATGGCATGGTATCATAAATTTGAAGGCGGACGCTCATATTATACAGCTCTAGGCCATGCAGATGATAAGTATACAAATCCATTATTCTTGAAGCATATACTTGAGGGAATCCGTTATGCAATGGCTAAGTAATTTTATTTAATTTTTAACTTTTTAAGAGAAATTAAATCTTTATTTGTGCCTGATTATCAAAGGTTAATCTGCATTTAATTAAATCCAAATGAATAAGCGTAAAATTGCAATTGCTATAACTGGTGCCAGTGGGTCTATTTATGCCAAGGTATTATTAGACAAATTAAGTACTTTGAATGATCAAATAGCTGATTTAGCAATAGTTATGTCTGATAATGCTAAGGATGTTTGGAAGCATGAATTAGGCAATAGCTCTTTTAATGATTACGGGTTCCGTTTTTATGATAAGCGTGATTTTACCGCTCCATTTGCCTCAGGTTCAGCTGGTTATGATACATTAATTGTTTGCCCATGCTCTATGGGTACGCTAGGCCGCATTGCAGGAGGTATTTCTGATGAATTAATCAGTCGCGCTGCCGATGTAGTCCTTAAAGAAAGAAGAAAATTGATTTTGGTAGTTAGAGAAAGTCCTTATAATTTGATTCATATCAATAATATGAAGACCCTTACCGAAGCAGGCGGAATTATTTGTCCCGCAACTCCATCTTTTTACAGCCTTCCAAAAACCATTGAAGAAGTGGCCGCAACGGTAGTAAATCGGGTAATTGATTTAGCAGGATTTAATCATGATTCTTATCGTTGGGGAGAGCAATAATTCATTGATTATCAACTGCCTATGGTCTATTTCTACCATATCAAGCACATTTCGTATATTTGCATATTATCATGAGTAAAAAAGTTGCATTTTATACACTTGGCTGCAAGCTAAATTTTTCGGAAACTTCAGCTATTGGTCGGCAGTTTAATGAGGCTGGCTTTGAAACGGTATCCTTTACCGATAAGGCAGATGTTTATCTCATTAATACCTGCTCTGTTACAGATCATGCCGATAAAAAGTGCCGTAAAGTTGTGAAAGAGGCTCTAAAACACTCTCCAAATGCATATATCGCCATCGTTGGATGTTATGCCCAGCTTAAACCTAAAGAAATTTCTGAAATTCCTGGGGTTGATGTGGTGCTTGGAGCTGCTGAGAAATTCATGATCACTGAATACATTACTGATTTAACCAAAAAGGAGAAAACTCAAATTTTTAATCAGGATATATCTGAAGCAAAAAGCTTTATTTCATCTTATTCATTCGGAGAAAGAACCAGAACATTTTTAAAGGTTCAAGACGGATGTGATTATACTTGTTCTTTCTGTACCATTCCCTTGGCTAGAGGAGCGAGCAGAAGTGATACCATAGGGCACGTAATTGAGCAAGCCAATGAAATTGCTCAATCTGGCGTTAAGGAAATTGTGCTCACAGGGGTCAATTTAGGAGATTTTGGCATCAGAGATGGTGTTCGTGAGGATAAATTCTTCGATTTAATTCAAGCTTTAGATCAGGTTCAAGGTATCGACCGAATACGTATTTCCTCTATTGAGCCGAATTTGCTCTCCAATGAGATTATTGAATTTGTATCTCAATCAAATAAGTTTGTTCCGCATTTCCATATTCCCCTTCAATCGGGTTGCAACAAGATTTTGGGCTTAATGCGCAGACGTTATAAGCGCGAACTATATGCCGAAAGGGTAGCAGAAATAAAACAACTCATGCCTAATTGTTGCATTGGTGTTGATGTGATTGTTGGCTTTCCAGGTGAAACAAAAGAAGATTTCTTGGAGACCTATAATTTTCTGAATGAGCTAGAAGTTTCCTATTTGCACGTTTTTACCTATTCTGAACGTGAAAACACCTTGGCTGCAGAAATGAAAGATTCAGTTCCAGGTTCTTTACGTGCAGATCGTAGTAAAATGCTCCATATTTTATCAGAGAAAAAACGTCGTGCTTTTTATGAAACTCAAGTTGGAATCTCGACCGAAGTCCTTTTTGAAGCGGATCAAAAAAATGGTTTCATGCATGGATTTAGTCGTAATTACGTAAAAGTAAAGGCTCCTTATGATCCATTATTAATCAATGAGATTAAAACGGTTAAGCTTGAAAATATTGCTTCTGATGGAGATATGGAGATTTCTGAACCTTCCGAAATATTTGTACACTAAAAGCAATAATTAATAATCGTAATTCTAATCATAATTTATAGATTAGCTTAACATTCTAAATAATCCAATTTTTTAAGATATATGTTCCCAACCATTACACACCTGATTGAATATTTAACAGGATTACATATTCCACTTCCCATTCAAACTTTTGGTTTTTTTGTTGCACTAGCATTTGGTGCAGGCTATTGGGCTCTTTCACAAGAGTTTAAGAGAAAAGAGAAATTAGGTCTCGTAAAAGCTTTTACAAGAGATGTAAAAGTTGGTGAACCAGCGTCAATGCAAGATCTTGCTATAAATGGTGTTTTTGGTTTTTTCGTTGGTTATAAATTGCTTGATGGTTTATTGAATTATACCGCTTTTGTGGCTAACCCTCAGGACTTTATACTTTCTACAAGGGGTAGTTTTTTAGGTGGACTAATCTTTGCCACTTTATTTATTTATTGGGCTTATGCCGAGAATAAAAAGGAGAAACTAAGTCAGCCGAAAATTGTAAAAGAAACCGTGCACCCGTATCAGATAATGGGTACCTTATTAATGTGGGCTGCTATTTGGGGATTTTTAGGAGCAAAACTCTTTCATAATTTCGAGTATTGGGATGATTTTGTGAAGGATCCTATTGGCGGACTCTTATCTTTCAGTGGATTAACCTTTTATGGTGGTTTAATCATGGGTGGGGCTGCAGTTCTATATCATGCCAATAAATATGGAGTGAAATGGATTCACATGCTCGATATTGGTGCACCTGGAATGATGTTAGCGTATGCTGTGGGTCGTATTGGCTGTCAGCTTTCAGGCGACGGCGATTGGGGAATTGTTAATCTTGCTGCAAAACCGAATTGGCTGAGCTGGGCTCCAGATTGGGTTTGGGCTTTTAAATACCCTCATAATGTGGTAAATGAAGGTGTTCCGATTCCCGGTTGTGTGGGTAATTTTTGTAATGAATTACCTTTGCCTGTATTTCCAACTCCTTTCTATGAAGTTTTAATGGGATTAGCCATTTTCGCTTTCCTTTGGAGCATTCGCAATAAAATTAAAACTCCCGGTTTAATGTGGTCTATTTATTTGATATTCAACGGAATAGAACGATTTTTAATTGAATCTATTCGCGTAAATTCTAAATATCATGCTTTAGGATTAAGTTTTACTCAAGCAGAGCTAATTTCTACCATACTTATTCTTTTGGGTATCATTGGGATATTTTGGTCGCTTAAAAATGGTAAAAAATACCAAGCAGCCTAATAGATGAACCTTCAAAATCTTTGTCAGGGAGTAATTTCTTTAAGCCTTGAAGTTGGATCTTTTATTCGTGAAGAAGCCAAAGTATTTGATCAAAATGCGGTTGAATACAAAGGATTACACGATATGGTATCCTATGTAGATAAAACTGCTGAAGAAAAGCTTGTCGCGGGACTCTCAACCTTATTGCCAGAAGCAGGCTTTGTAACAGAAGAGAAAACAAGTTCAAAACAAGGACTTAACTATAATTGGATTATTGATCCACTCGATGGTACCACCAATTTCATTCATGGGATACCTACTTTTTCCATTAGCATAGCCTTACAATGTGATGAAGAGCTTGTTTTAGGAGTAGTTTATGAAATAAACCGTGATGAATGTTTTTCGGCATGGAAGGATGGGGGAGCTTTTTTAAATGGGAAGCCAATTTCAGTATCTAAGGCACCGTTAATTGAGAATACACTATTGGCAACAGGTTTTCCATTTTATGAATTCGCAGATTTAGAACCTTATCTCAATGTATTACGAGTACTCATGCAAAAATGCCACGGAATCCGTAGAATAGGCTCTGCAGCTATTGATTTGGCCTATGTAGCTAGTGGAAGGTTTGATGGCTATTTTGAATATAACCTTAACTCTTATGATGTAGCAGCCGGAATAGTCTTGGTTAAAGAAGCTGGGGGCCACGTATTTGATTTCAAAGGTGGCAATCAATGCATTCCTAATAGACAGGTTATTGCTACGAATGGATTGATATCGGAGGAGCTTTTACTTGTAATTAAGCAATTTTTTCATTAAATTACATTAACGTTTATTAAAATAAGATTATGAATATAGTTAAAAAGTTGCTTCTAGCATTTCTCGCAATATTTGTCCTTATTCAATTTTTCAGACCTGAAAAAAATCAATCTGCTCAAGCAAGTTCAAATGATATTTTTGCAAGTTTTCCAGCATCTGAAAGTACAAAGCTAATTGTTCAAACAGCATGTTATGATTGTCATTCAAACAATACTGTTTATCCTTGGTACTCTGAAATACAGCCAGTTGCTTGGTGGCTTGCAGATCATGTTAATGAAGGTAAATCGGAATTGAACTTTTCTGAATTTTTGACTTATAAGCCTAAAAAGGCAGATCATAAATTGGAGGAGGTAATAGAAATGATTCAGCAAGGGGAGATGCCACTGAAATCATATACTCTGATTCATAGTAATGCAAAACTATCAGAAGCTCAAAAAATAGAGATTATTAATTGGGCTCAATCAATTAGAAATGAGCTAAAACCAACTATAAAATAAAATCATAAAAAAAGCCCCGATTTTTCGGGGCTTTCAATTTTATATTCTTTCTTACAATGCTTCCGAAACCACTTCAGTAACCTCAGGAACCATTCTTTTTAATAGATTCTCAATTCCAGATTTCAATGTGATAGTTGATGAAGGACAGCCGCTGCATGAACCTCTTAATTCAACAGTAACAATTCCTTCTTTAAATGAACGGTAGCTAATTGCACCGCCATCTTGCTCTACTGCGGGACGAACATAATCATGCAATATTTGTTGGATTTTAATTTCAGTCTCTGTCCCCTCAAAGCTTGCTAATTCTTCTTCTTTATCAATGATTTTATATTCAGATTCAACAGCACCCTTCACAAATTCTTTCAAAATAGGTTCTATATCGTCCCAATTTGCACTTTCAGATTTTGTGATAGTAACAAAATTACTAGCGAAGAAGACACCAGTAACGAAATTGAACTTGAATAACTCTTTCGCAAATGGCGATTTTTCCGCACTCTCCTTTGTTGCAAAGTCAATGCTATTATTGGCTAAAAGTTTGTTAACTAAGAACTTACGTGTTGCCGGATTCGGGGTGATTTCTGTATATACGTTTGTTGTTGAAGCTGCAGTACTCATAATTTTATTTTATATACAAAATTAACAATTTTTAAGTCGAGAAGTAGATTTCAAGCATTTATGACACATGAATGACTGCCTAAATTCCAGTATAATTTGAAGGGGTGATTGCTTTCAATTCTTTTTTTACTTTATCCGAAACATTTAATCTGTCTACAAATTCAGCTATAGTATTTTGATTAATTTGCTGATTTGTACGTGTTAAATCCTTTAATGCTTCATATGGATTTGGATAGCCCTCTCTTCTTAATATCGTTTGAATCGCCTCCGCAACCACTGGCCAATTTGCTTCTAGGTCGGATGCAATAGCACTTTCATTTAATAAAAGCTTATTAAATCCTCTTAATGTTGATTTTAAGGCAATGAGTGTATGTGCAACAGGCACGCCAATATTTCTTAAAACAGTAGAGTCGGTAAGGTCGCGTTGAAGTCGCGAAATTGGTAATTTAGCAGCTAAATGTTCAAATAATGCATTCGCAAGACCTAAATTTCCCTCTGAATTTTCAAAATCTATCGGATTTACTTTATGTGGCATGGCCGATGATCCAACTTCTCCAGCCTTTATTTTCTGCTTGAAATAATTCATGGAGATGTATGCCCACATATCCCGATTAAGGTCAATTAAAATGGTGTTTATGCGCTTTAATGCATCACAATGAGCTGCAAAATTATCGTAATGCTCTATTTGAGTAGTAAACTGCGAGCGATTTAATCCTAAACGATTATTCACAAAATTGTTTGCGAAATCTACCCAGTTTATCTCTGGATATGCCACATGATGCGCATTGAAATTTCCTGTTGCACCACCAAATTTAGCGGAGAAAGGAATAGTTTGTAATTGAGCAATTTGAACTTCAAGGCGTTCAACAAATACGTTTAATTCCTTGCCTAATAATGTTGGTGATGCTGGTTGCCCATGTGTATGTGCCAACATGGGGATATTAGTCCATTCGCTTATGCGTTCTTTTAAATGACTTAATAATTCTTGAATTTGTGGTAAATATGTTTGTTGTACCGCTAGTTTAAACGAATGTGGTATAGCTGTATTATTGATGTCTTGTGAGGTTAATCCAAAATGAATAAATTCTTTAAACTCATCTAAACCTAGCTTTGAAAATTCATCCTTTATAAAATATTCAACTGCTTTTACATCGTGATTGGTTGTTTTTTCAATTTCCTTAATGGCCTCTGCATCAGCATCATTAAATTGAATGTAAACAGCTCTTAAAGCATCAAAATGTTTATTATCAAAATGTTTAAGTTGAGGTAATGGTAGTTCACAGAGTGAAATGAAATATTCTATCTCCACATAAACCCTGAATTTTATTAATGCCGCTTCAGAAAAGTAGGACGATAAATCTTTAGTTGAATTGTGATAGCGACCATCAATAGGAGAGATAGCAGTTAATGCAGATAATTTCATGTTTCCGTTTTTTGCGAAGTTACGATTTTTGAATTATATCTGCGTGATTCTCTTTTTGTCATTTCATTGTATTTTTCATCTATTTCACGTTTTCAAGAACAAAAACATTCGAGGAAACTTTTGAGTTCTAAAAAGTTTCCATAGTTTTGCGCTCTCAAATAAAATATCAATTGGACGTAAAAGAGTATATAATAGTTGAATCTGATAAGCTTTTTTGCCAGTATGGTTTTAAAAGTGTAACGATGGATGATATTGCCAAGCATTTGGGGATGTCAAAAAAAACTATCTACTCTCATTTCGCTGATAAAAATGAGTTAGTGAATATTGTGATCGAGCAGAGGCTGAATTCCAATAAAGAACTCATTAATGAGACTATAAATATTTCCCAAAATGCTGTCCATGAGATATTTATAGCCCTAACTAATATGAAAGTGCAATTATCGGGCATTAACCCCTCATTGTTTTATGATCTCCAAAAATACCATCCTCAAGCTTGGTTATTTTTTAAAAATTTTCGTGAGAAATATTTATACACCACCATTCATGATAATTTAAAAAGGGGTATTGTTGAGGGTTATTTTAGGAAAGATATAAAGGCAGATATTTTAACTCAAATGCGTTTAGAGCAAATGGATTTGATTTTTAGCAATTCAACATCCTACACCAATGGGAAATATGGGATAGCACATGTGATGGCCGAGCTAACAGAGCACTTTTTATATGGAATATGTACTCTTAGAGGCCATAAATTAATAAATAAATACAAAGAAATAATTGAAGAAGAATAAAAACATGAATTATAAACACATAAGCTTAATCGTTTGCTTTTTTTCTGTGCTTACTGTTGAGGCACAACAATCAGATACGACCATCAGCTTTAGCTTGAAAGAAGCTATTGATTATGCTCAATCGCATCAGGTTTCTGTCTTAAACGCCAGTATTGATGAGGAAATTGCAAAAAACACTGTCAAGAAGACTATCGGAATTGGTTTACCTCAAGTGAATGGTAATGTCAATTTTCAAGATTTCCTGAAAGTACCTACTAGTTTATTGCCTGGCGAGTTTTTTGATAAACCTGGTACTCAAGTCCCGGTCAGATTTGGTGTTCAATATCAATCATCAATCGGAATAGAGGTAAGTCAGCTATTATTTGATGGTTCTTATCTTGTCGGATTGCAAGCATCCAAAACTTTTAAAGAACTCTCCAATAAAAGCCTAAAACGTACTCGCATTGAAACGGCAGTTGCAGTTACCAAAGCATATTATTCTGTTTTAGTGAGCAATGAACAGCTTAGTCTCTTAGATGCTAATATCTCTCGATTAAAGAAGTCCTTAAATGATACTCAGGCTCTTTTTGCCAATGGTTTTGTTGAAAAAATTGATGTTGATCGATTAAAAGTATTAAATAACAACCTTGAAACTGAGCGAGAAAATGTTATCCGCTTATTGGAATTGAATGTTAACCTCTTGAAATTTCAAATGGGAATGAATATTCATTCGAAATTAAAACTGAAAGATTCTATTGCAAGCTTACAAGTTGAAGAATCAATTAATTTGAATGATACCACTTCTTATCAAAATCGAATTGAATATTCATTACTTCAAACGCAGAAAAAAGTCAATGAATTGGATGTGAAACGATATAAAAGCTTGTTTTTGCCGTCCCTAGTAGCTTTTGGAAGCTCTTTGCAAAGTCTACAATCTCAAAATTTTAGTGCTCTATTTGATAGAAGTTTCCCAACCACTGTGGTAGGTCTGCGTTTATCAATACCTATTTTATCTGGTGGTATAAAAAACTATCAAGTAAAAAATGCAAAGCTTGAGTTACTTAAAACAGAGAATAATTTAATAAACCTTAAAAATGGTATAAACCTAGAGGTGGAGCAGGCTCAAACGGTGTACAGAAATGGTTTAAAGTCTCTGGAGAATCAAAAGCGCAACATGGAATTGGCGCAAGAAGTTTTAAGAGTAAGCAAAATTAAATATGAGCAGGGGGTGGGTTCAAGTATTGAAGTTACATCTGCTGAAACATCTTTAAAGGAGTCTCAAAATAATTATATCAATGCACTTTATGATCTATTGATAAATAAAGTAAATGTGGATAGGGCTTTAGGTAAAATCGTTTATTAAATCCAATTCAATTTGCTTGTCTTCATAAAACGATGAGCATTAACATCAAAAAATAAAATTAAAACATACATGAAAAAATTACTATTTATTGCTGTAGTCTTCTTTTTGGCCTCTTGTGGAGAGAAACCAACAGATAAAAAATCTGAGCTTGAAGCCTTAAAAAAGGAGCGTGCCGAGCTTAATGCTAAAATAGAAAAACTTGAAAGTGAAGTTGGTATTGTTGCAGCTGCCAGCGATATTAAGGATGTAAACTTATTAGAATTAGCAGAAGGTTCTTTTGAGAATTACTTAGAAGTTCAAGGTAAAATAGATGCAGAAGAGAATGTACAAGTAAATCCGGAAGCTCCAGGTGTGGTGACTGCCATTTATGCTAGTATTGGTCAGAATGTGTCTAAGGGACAGGTTTTAGCTCAAATTGATGATCAAGTGTTACGTCAGAATATATCTGAGCTGCAAAATCAATTAGAGCTTGCAACTACACTTTTTGAGCGTCAAAAGAACCTTTGGAATCAGAAAATTGGTACTGAAGTCCAGTATTTAAGTGCTAAAACTCAAAAAGAAGCCGCTGAACGTCGTATTGCAACTGTGAAGTCGCAAATGTCAATGTATAAAATTAAGTCGCCAATCTCTGGAACTATCGACGCTATGGATCTTAAGGTTGGTCAGGCTGTAATGCCAGGCCTTTCTGGTATTCGTGTAGTAAATGCCAATAAATTGACGGCTAAGGCTCAAATCGCAGAATCTTATGCTAGCAGAGTAAATCAAGGGGATAAAGTTCAGGTGATTTTGCCAGATGTTCCAGATACCGTTGCTACAAAAATTTCTTTCGCATCAAAAACGATTGATGCAGTATCGAGAAGTTTTAATGTGGAAATAAAACTCCCTTCTAATAAAAATTATCGCCCCAACATGCTTGCAGTGCTTAAAATTATCGATTATCAAAATTCTAAAGCCTTAGTTATTCCTGTAAATGCCATTCAAAAGGCAGAAAATGGGGATTATGTATTTATCTCTGATAATGGTAAAGCTAAGCGTGTGGATATTAAAACAGGCAAAATTTCTGAAGGTCGCGCCGAGATAGTATCGGGTCTTAAAGTTGGTGATCAAGTAATTATTGCTGGAATGCAGGGATTAAGTCCCGGAGATTCTGTAAAGTCCAATTAATCAAGGGTATACATTATAATATAAGATGAAAGACAATTTCAAAGAATTTAAACCCGCCAGCTGGGCAATTGAAAACAGAACAGCCATTTATGTGCTTACTGTTATTATTTCTGTCATAGGATATTTTTCTTATGTGGCTTTACCTAAAGAAAATTTCCCAGAGGTTATTATTCCTAAAATATTTGTGCAGACTGTTTATCCTGGGACTTCTCCAGCAAATATGGAGAATTTGGTTACTAAGCAGCTTGAAAAGCAATTAAAATCAGCCTCAGGATTAAAAAAAATCACTTCCAATTCCTATCAGGATTTTTCGATAATTACTGCCGAGTTTAATACCAATGTAGATATCAAGGATGCTAAACAGCGTGTAAAAGATGCTGTAGATAAGGCAAGGCAAGATCTTCCTAATGATTTGCCAAATGATCCAAATGTTCAGGATATTAATCTGTCGGATTTGCCGATTATTTACCTTAATATTTCAGGGGATTACGACTTAAAAAGCCTTAAGAAATATGCGGAAGAGATCCAAGATCAAGTTGAAAGCCTGAAAGAAATATCTGGTGTCGATATTGTTGGTGCATTGGAACAAGAAGTTCAAATAAATGCCGATTTAAATAAAATGGCAGCTGCTAAAGTCTCTTTTGGAGATATTGAACGTGCAATTGGTTATGAAAACCTAACTATTTCGGGCGGTACAATTAAAATGGATGGTGTTCGTAGAACCTTAAACGTAAAAAAGGAATTTGCTAGCGCCGATGAAATTGCCAATTTGATTATCAAAACTCCTACAGGATCATCCATTTATTTAAGAGATCTAGCAGAGGTTAAAGATTCTTTCAAAGAGCAGGAAAGTTATGCTCGTTTATATGGGAAAAATGTAATCACGCTCAATGTTAAGAAAAGAAGTGGGGAAAACTTAATTGATGCATCCGACAAGATCAATGCATTAGTAGCAGAGATGAAGGTTGGTCAATTACCTAAAAATTTAAATATTACCGTTACAGGTGATCAATCTAATAAAACTAGAGTTACTCTTCATGATTTGATCAACACTATTATTATTGGATTTATCCTAGTAACGGTCATATTGATGTTCTTCATGGGAATTACAAATGCTCTTTTTGTCGCATTATCAGTCCCATTATCTATGTTTATTGCCTTTATGGCTATGCCAGCATTAGGTTCTATGCTGGGCTTTAATTTCACAATGAACATGATGGTATTGTTTTCCTTCTTACTGGGATTAGGTATTGTTGTGGATGATGCGATTGTAGTTATTGAAAATACACACCGGATTTTTGATAATGGTAAAGTGCCCATTAAAAAGGCAGCTAAAATGGCTGCTGCTGAAGTATTTTTGCCCGTTCTTTCAGGTACATTAACAACTCTAGCGCCTTTTGTGCCTTTACTTTTCTGGCCAGGTGTTATTGGTGAGTTTATGTTTTTCTTACCTATGACCCTAATTATCACCCTTTTAGCTTCATTGTTAGTGGCTTACATCATTAATCCGGTCTTTGCCGTTGACTTTATGAAGCCCGAAAATTTTGATAAGGAAAAGCCAAGCTTTGATAAATCTGTAAAGCGTAACCTTTTTATTTTTGCAGGTATTGCTATTTTGTCTTATCTAATCAACTTCGGATTAGGAAATTTGATTGTTTTTGTCGCTTTATTGTATCTTTTTAATCATTTCTATTTAAGTAATACAATTAAAAATTTCCAAACTAATGTTTGGCCTCGGGTACAAACTAAGTATGCTAGTTTACTTAGAAAAGCACTTAATTGGCCTCGTGCAATATTGTTGGGTACACTGGGACTGTTTCTTCTTACTTTCCTTTTGATTGCTCTTGTGCCGCCTAAAATTGTGTTCTTCCCCAAAGGCGACCCTAATTTTGTGTATGTATATGTTCAGCTGCCAGTTGGTACCGACCAAGCTTATACAAATGAGGTCCTTAAAAAAGTGGAAGCAGATGTAACTAAAGTGGTTGGCAGAGATAATAAGGATGTAACCTCGATTATATCAAACGTGACTATTGGAGTAACCGATCCACAAAGTGAGGATCAAGGTCAATATCCAAACATGGGTAAGGTAACGGTTGCTTTTGCTGAATTTGGGAAACGTACCGGCCCAAGTACATCTCTGTATCTTGATAAGATTAGAGAGGCTGTTAAAGGCATTCCTGGAGCCGAAATTACGGTTGCTCAAGAGCAGGCCGGTCCGCCAACAGCTAAACCAATTAGTATCGAAATTACAGGTAATAACCTAGATTCATTGGTTAAAGTCTCAGAACATTTAAAACAATACCTTCAAGCCAAACAAATTGCAGGTGTTGAGGAATTGAAATCTGATTTCCAAAATAATAAGCCTGAAATTATTTTTGATATCGATAGGGAGCGCGCTAACCGTGAAGGAATTTCAACGGGACAAATTGGTATGGACCTTCGTACCGCCATTTTTGGTAAGGAAGTGTCTAAATTCCGTGATGCTAATGAAGATTATGAAATAAATCTTCGCGCTAATGAAGATCAAAAAAACAATCTCGACGCGCTTCGTAACATGAAAGTTACATATAGGGATATGGGTATGGGTGGCATTATTCGTCAGGTACCTTTATCATCTTTTGCATCAATTGATTATGTAAATACCTATGGTGGAATTAAGCGTAAGCAAGAAAAGAGAATTATTATTCTCTCATCTAATGTTCTTAGCGATTATAACCCAAATGAAGTTGTAGCTGCTATTGAGACTGAAATTGCTCAGTTTAAGTCGCCTGCTGGTGTTGAAGTAAAAATGGCAGGGGAGCAGGAAGAGCAGCAAGAGACGATGTTATTCTTAGGTACAGCTTTGATGATTTCTTTGGGCCTAATTTTGATTATTTTAGTAACTCAGTTTAATTCAATTACAAAGCCACTTATTATTTTAAGTGAGATATTCTTGAGTATAATCGGTGTTTTATTGGGTGTTACCATTTTTAGGATGGAAATGTCAATTGTGATGTCCGGGGTAGGAATTGTAGCACTTGCAGGAATTGTAGTGAGGAACGGAATCCTACTTGTTGAATTTACAGATCTACTTATCGAGCAAGGTATGGACGTGAAGGAAGCGATTATTGAGGCTGGTAGGACAAGGATGACACCAGTATTGTTAACCGCTACGGCAACTATGTTAGGATTAATTCCACTTGCAGTGGGCTTAAATATGGATTTTGTGACTTTGTTTAGTGAATTTGATGCTAATTTGTATTTTGGAGGAGATAATGTGGCATTCTGGGGTCCATTATCATGGACAATGATATTTGGATTAAGCTTTGCTACATTCTTAACACTAATTTTAGTGCCATGTATGTTACTAATTGGAGATTCTAATTCGAAAAGAATTAAGGGCTGGTTTCGTTCGGGAACTACTAGTAAATAAACAATAATATTAGGTAGGGACAAATGTGTTTGAATAAACGCGTTTGTTCTTAATTTTAAGAACCTGGCTTCGAGAACCTGGCTTTGAGAACCTCAGCCACCGGAGGCGGGGTATAGGCACAAAAAAAAGCCATTCAGAATATCTAAATGGCTTTTTGTAATGTTGTAATTGATTACTGAGCAGCAGTTGTATCAGCAGCAGTAGAATCAACAGCAGTTGAATCAGTAGCAGTAGAATCAACAACAGCAGTAGAATCAACAGCAGTTGAATCAGTAGCAGCTTCTTCAGTTTTGTTTGAGTTACAAGCAGCAACTGATAAAGAGATAGCTAAAGCTAAGAAACCGAATTTGAAAGAATTTTTCATCGTTTTGTTTTTAAAATGTATTTAAATAATTTACAGTTAATACGCCAAAGTTAAAAAGGTAACCCATAACATTGTAAAAAAATAAAAAAAATATTTTTGCTATCATTGGGTTACAATTCCGAATAAAAAGTATTAAGAGTGAAAAAAGAGATAAAAAGTTCAGTTCCAGCAGATAGCGAAATTATTTTAGGGATACTGAATGACTCAAAAGAGATATTAAATCGTTTGTACACGACTTATTTTCCAATGGTACTTCAATTAGTACTCAATAATAATGGAAATGAAGATGATGCAAAAGATATTTTTCAAGAGTCTGTCATTGTTCTTTATAATAAGGTTAAAACTGGAAATTTTGAGCTTAATAGTAAGCTTAAAACTTTTATCTACTCTGTTTGTAGAAGGTTATGGCTAAAGCGATTAAACGCTCAAAGTAAAACTGTTCGTAACATTGAAGATTTTTCTGATTTTATTCCTGTGGAAGACGATTTAGAAAGACATGAAGAGAAAGACAGGCAGTTTACAATGATGGAATCAGCTTTACTTCAATTAGGTGAGCCCTGCAAAACCATTATTGAAGATTATTATATGCAGAATAAATCCATGCAGGAAATTTGTGAGAAGTTTGGTTATACCAATGCCGATAATGCCAAAACTCAAAAATATAAATGCCTCCAACGTTTGAAGAAATTGTTTTTTCAAGCTTAATTAAATAGATGATGAAAAGTGAGATAGATATTATTAATCAAATTGATGCCTACCTAAGAGGGGAGTTATCTGATAGCGAGCTTGCTGATTTTGAGCAAAAGAGGCTTAATGATGCTGCATTTGATCTTAAAGTAGTGGAGCATTCTAATTTAGTTTCGCATTTATCTGAATATTCGGAAATTATCAAGTTGAAATCCGACATGAATATTATTCATGAATCTTTAGATATCTATGCCTTGAAGAATGAAGTGGCTCCTGAAGCACCTATTTATATCCGTCTTTGGAAAAAATATAGAATCAATACTGCCATTGCTGCAACGGTTGCCTTAATTGCTGTATCTGGGACTTTACTTTCTACCGGTTTCTTTTCTAAATCTATTTCTACTAATGTAAGTCTTTTACGTAGAGAAATAAACAGCATTAAGAAATCACAGAATGATTTAATTAAAAATATTAAACCATCTAAGGGGCCATCTAATCCAGGTGAATTTGGTGGTACAGGATTTGCGCTTTCATCCAATGGTTATGTTGTTACTAATTATCATGTAATTAAAGGAGCAGACTCGCTTTATGTGCAAAACTCTGAAGGAGAGGCTTTTAAAGCGAAAATGATTTATATCGATCCTGCTTATGATCTAGCTGTTTTACAAATAGTAGATCCAGCTTTTGAAGGTCTAGCAGCATTGCCATACACCTTTAAAAAGTCAGCTTCTGATGTAGGTGAGGACGTATTTACCATTGGTTTCCCAAGAGATGATCAAGTTTACGGTAAAGGTTATGTGAGCTCTAAAAATGGTTTTGCTGGCGATACTGTTGCTTATCAAGTTTCTATTCCGGTAAATCCTGGCAATAGTGGCGGTCCATTGCTCGACAATCGTGGAAATGTAATCGGAATAATTAATGGTAAGCAAACACAAGTAGATGGAGCTGCATTTGCCATTAAATCAACTTATATTTTAAAGTCGATAGATGCTATTCCGCAAGATTCTCTTGATGAAAAATTAGTCCTAAGTAAGAAAAATAGCTTATCCGGTCTAAGCAGAAAAGATCAGTTTAAAAAGCTAGAACCATTTATCTATATGGTGAAGGTTTATTAATTAGAAATAAACGTAAAAAAAAGAGGCTTGAAATATTATTTCAAGCCTCTTTTTTTATCTATCTACTTCTCCAAGTACAATATCTACAGATCCAAGAATTGCCACTAAATCGGCGATTA
Source organism: Daejeonella sp. (assembly GCF_044342615.1). Classification (GTDB taxonomy): domain Bacteria; phylum Bacteroidota; class Bacteroidia; order Sphingobacteriales; family Sphingobacteriaceae; genus Daejeonella. Next base: position 24,371 of record NZ_JBIIPN010000007.1, read on the forward strand.
AAACACCTCTCGTAATTTCTGGTAATACGGATAAATTATTAAAACTTGGCGCTCTAGCTTTCACACGTTTCGGAATTTCAGTCTTGCCATCCGTAATAAAATAATAACCGAGCTCACCACGTGGGTTTTCGGCTCTGATATAAAAATCTTGTTCCTTAGGAATAATCTTTTTAGGAAGTTTTGCTCGTGGATCAAATTCGGGTCCTCGTTTAAGCTCTTTTTGAAGCTTGTCAAGACATTGTTCTATAATCTTCAGGGATTCAGCCACCTCATCGGCTCTGACCTTGTAACGGTCCCAGCAATCGCCACTCTTGCCCATCTCACCCTTGCCAACCGGAATCTCGAAGTCTAATTCAGGATAAGCCGAATATTCATCCACTCGACGCAAATCCCATTTTAAACCTGATCCCCTTAACATAGGTCCCGAACAACCATAATTTATAGCTACATCGAGTGGCAAAACACCTACTCCAGCAGTCCTAGAGATAAATATTTGATTATCTGTTAATAATTGATTGAGCTCTGCTAATTTAGGTTTAAAATAATCTACAAACTCTCGGCAGCGCTCCTCAAATCCCACAGGTAAATCATAAAATAATCCGCCTACCCAAATATAATTATAGAGCATTCTTGATCCTGAGGCCCATTCTAACATATTCATGATATGCTCGCGATCCCTAAAGCACCATAAAAATGGGGTGAAAGCTCCTATATCCATACCATAAGTGCCGATAGAAATGAGGTGGGAGGAAATTCTATTCAGTTCGCAAACGAGCACACGAATATATTCTACACGTTTAGGAATATCCTTATCAATGCCCATCATTCTTTCCACACCCATTACAAATGCATGGTCATTATTCATGGACGATAAATAGTCCATTCGATCTACAAAAGGTATGATTTGTTGATAGGTGAGGCTCTCACAGTGTTTTTCAAAACAGCGGTGTAAATATCCCATGTGTGGAATCACTTCCTTCACAATTTCACCATCGGTTATTAGCTCAAGGCGCAAAACACCGTGGGTGGAAGGGTGCTGCGGACCCATATTGATGATCATCTCCTCAGCTTGGAGATTCTCTGTCAGTAGATCATATCTTGTTTTTTTTACCGGCATCCTATTCTAATGCAAATGGGCAAATTAATTTATTTTAATTCCTTTATATTCCTTAGCAGCTTGATAATCCTTACGCAAAGGATAGCCTTCCCAATCATCTGGAAGCAAGATTCTACGTTGATCCGGATGACCTTCGAAATCTATCCCAACAAGGTCAAATGCCTCACGTTCATGCCATTCTGCTGTCTTCCATACTTCCGAAACACTCTTGAACATAGGTAAAACTTCTAAATTGCGATCATGTTCAATTTCAACTTTTAAAACCAATTGATGTTGATGAGGAATGGATGCCAAATGATAAACAACCGAGAATTTATTGCTCTCAGGACCATGATCGACACCTGTTAAACAGGATAAAAAATCGAACCAAGTAGCTTTATTATCCCTCAACTCTTCACAAATGGGTACAATAAAATCTTGATGAATAAATAAAGCAGGTTGTAAACCGCTTGTTTGACTATCTAAAATTACTTTAGAACCAAATTTATCACTTAAAAGCGCATGTATTTCCTCAAAAGTCATGATTAAAATTAAGGTGCAAGTCGGACAATCTTCCAGGTTTTTTTATCTGCTTTTTTATAGACGATACGGTCGTGTAAGCGACTTGGGCGACCTTGCCAAAACTCAATTACCTGAGGTTTAACCAAATATCCACCCCAAAATGCAGGTTTAGGAATTGTTTTATTTTCATATCGAGCCTCCGTTTCAGCCCATACCTTTTCAATATCGTCCATGCTATCAATCACCTGGCTTTGTGGTGATGCAATAGCACCTAATTGGCTTTTAATTGGTCTGCTTTGGAAATAACGCTCAGATTCTTCCTTACTAAGTTTCTCAACAGTCCCCTCAATACGTACCTGTCTGCCTAATTCAGCCCAATGAAATACCAAGGCAACAACCGGATTTTTAGCCATTTCTTTGCCCTTAGCACTCAAATAATTGGTGTAAAACATAAATCCACGCTCCTCATAACCCTTTAGTAAAACGATACGCGCAGAAGGCTTTCTATCAATGCTAGTGGTAGCCAAAGTCATGGCATTGGGTTCAAAAACTCCCGCTTCCATAGCCTCCTTTAACCAATGTCCAAATTGCTTGATTGGATCTTTAGCAACGTCTTTTACCGTTAATTTCTCCGCACTGTATTCCTGACGAAGGTTTTCTAATGTTTGTTTTTCTACTGACATAGTATAAATTAATAATCAGGATAATTACCTGATCTTCTCATTTATGCAAACTTAACAAATGCACCTTGTTATTCTATCATTTCATGAATTATTAGCTGTAGATTATTAAAAAGATTTTGACTATATTGATGTATTATCTAAAATTTATAATTTTTAGGGCGTTTTAAAAGGCTGTCTGCTTTATCTTTTTGGCTGAAGAAGCCAAAAAGGATGCCGCTTCCATCCTTAACGCAATTGCAAAATTTTATATATAGATAATAAAAACATAAAATATCTGTTTGATACTAAATCATTTCCTATAAATAAAATTAATATGATTAGCCCAATTCAACCTCAAACTGGCTCTTTACTCATTTCTGAACCATTTATGCTCGATCCAAATTTTAAGCGATCTGTGGTATTGCTTACCGAATTGGAAACTCTAGGTTCAGTCGGTTTTGTGCTAAATCAAAAAAGTGAATTTTTGTTAAGTGATCTTATTTCGGACTTAAAATGGGCGGATTTTCCAGTTTTTTTCGGTGGGCCTGTAGAGAAAGATAGTTTGCATTTTGTGCATCGTTGCTACGACCGACTTCAAAGTGGTGCTAAAATTAAAGATGATTTATTTTGGGGAGGTAATTTTCATGATTTGAAAATCCTCATTGAAAACAATGAAATTAAGCACGATGAAATCAAGTTTTTTGTGGGTTATTCAGGTTGGAGTCCTGGACAAATAGATGCTGAAATCCAAGATAATGCATGGATGGCAAGTAATGCCTATGATACAGAGCTTGTATTTGTAGAAGATGAAGAAAACCTTTGGAGAGAAGCTGTAATTGGCCTAGGGCCTAAATATGCACATATTGCTAATTTTCCGGAAGATCATCGTTGGAATTGATTGCTTAACAGAAATCGCCTAGGTTTAGGATATTAGTTTATCTGTTTTATTTTTGAATAAATTTATTCTAAATATTGAAAATAGGATTCATTTCATACTGTCATTATAGTTCAGAGAAGTACCTCTAATGATTATTAAATAAGGATTCCGACGTCTCTTTTATATTCAGATAATCAATTCTTATCCTTCCATCTCTCTCGCGCTTTCCTCTACTTTTTCTTTCAGATTTTGTTTGTAATCCAATAGTCTTTGAGAAAGATTAGCATCAGCAGTTCCAATAATCTGCGCAGCTAAAATACCCGCATTTTTTGCCGCATTTAACGCAACTGTAGCAACAGGAATGCCATTAGGCATTTGTAAAATGGATAGGATAGAGTCCCATCCATCAATTGAATTAGATGATTTAACAGGAACGCCAATAACAGGAATTTGAGTAATCGAAGCCACCATTCCAGGTAAATGTGCAGCACCACCAGCACCTGCAATAATTACTTTTAAACCTCTAGAAGCGGCACTTTTAGCATAGTCAAACATACGCTCAGGAGTACGATGTGCAGAAACTACGGTCATTTCGAAGTTTACACCTAGTTCTTTTAAAATATCAGCGGCATCTTGCATAATATTTAAATCCGACTTGCTGCCCATGATAATGCCTACCTGAATGTTTGAATTTGATGCTGCGCTCATGTTATTCTAGATTTTTATAAAATTGAATCTTAATTAAGATTTTACTTTAATTGTTCTTTGCACAAATTTAGCTTTTTCAATCGCTTTTTGGCGATCTTCATCTAAAATTGTCACATGACCCATTTTTCGGAAGGGTTTCGTGCTTTTTTTCCCATATAAATGAAGGTAAACTCCATCTAAAGCTAAAGCTTCATTCAAACCTTCATATTTTGCAGGTCCATCAAAGCCTTTTTCGCCTAACAAATTGATCATTACCGCATGTTGTATGCTTCTTGTATCTCCTAAAGGCAAATTAAATATAGCCCTAATTAGTTGCTCATACTGGGAGGTGTAATTACCTTCAATGCTCTGATGACCGCTATTATGAGGTCTAGGGGCAATTTCATTCACTAAAATCTTTCCATCTTTGGTTAAGAACAGCTCCACAGCTAGAATTCCTACAATTTTTAAGCGTTCAGCGACTTTTATTGCTGTTTCATTTGCTAAGTCTAAGATTTCAGTAGATAAAGTTGAAGGAGAAATTAAAAATTCAACTAAATTGGCTTCCGGATTGAATTCCATCTCCACACATGGGAAAGTTTTTACTTTACCATCCTCATTTCTTGCTACAATAACCGCCAATTCCTTCTCAAAAGGTATCCATTCCTCAATTAAACTCGGCTCATGAAATGCTTTTTCTAAATCGGCCTCTGTTTTTATACTGCAAACGCCTTTGCCATCATAACCATCACGACGTAATTTCTGTATGAAAGGAAAAGGAATATTGGCTTTAATTAGGTCTTCTTTATTTTTAAATAATTGAAAACTAGCTGTTTCTATATCATTCTCCTTGAAAAATTGTTTTTGTGTTCCTTTATCTTGGATCAAACGAATTACACGTGATTGAGGATAAACTTTAACTCCTTCTTTTTCTAATTGTTCGAGGGCGTCTACATTTACTTTTTCAATTTCAATGGTTAAAATATCTAAATTCTTCCCAAAATTGTAAACGGTCTCATAATCGGTTAGTGAGCCTTGGACAAACTTTTCACAAAGGTCTTTACAAGGAGCGTTGGCATCAGGATCTAAAACATGACTGCTGATATTAAAATTTATGGATTCCTGTATCAACATTCTACCTAACTGTCCGCCACCCAAAATACCCAATTTAAGCTCTCCGTAAAAATCTTTCATGAATGATGCAATTATTTGTATAATTTATTATCTATCTAATTATTAGCTATTTAACAAGCTTTCTTGTTCAATTTTTTTCTGCAATTCTAGTATTGCTCCAATCAATGCTTCTGGTCGTGGTGGGCATCCCTGTACATAAATGTCAACGGGAATAATACGATCAACACCCTTAACCACATGATATCCATGCTGCCAATAAGGTCCGCCACAGTTGGAACATGAACCCATAGAAATCACATATTTGGGTTCCGGCATTTGTTCATATAATCTTTTAATGCGTTCAGCCATTTTAAAGGTAACCGTTCCAGCAATAATGATTACATCCGATTGACGAGGCGAAGGCCTTGGGAATACACCAAAACGATCCAAATCATAGGTAGAAGCCATAGATCCCATCATTTCTATTGCACAGCATGCAATTCCGAAACTCATTGGCCATAGTGAAGATAAACGCGCCCAATTGAGCAAATCGTCAACCTTGACTACCATAACAGATCCGTTTTCACTTTTTAACTCTAAACTCACGCGCTTGATCTTTTAAATTTAGGTATAAATGCTGGTTTAGGCGCCGCTGGACTCATTATTTCAGTTTCCTTTTCGGCCTCTAATACTTCCTTGTTTGAGGAAAATTTCTTAATTTGATATGTTTTATTATTGAACTCTTGATAAATGGAGTATGGGATTTTTGCAGGAGAGCTTGGCATAAAAGGTTCAGGTTTAATCCAGCTTAAATCACCTTTTTTCCAGACATAAAGGAGTCCGATAAGTAAAATCCCAATAAAAATAAACATCTCGGTTAAACTTAACCATCCCCAGCGTGGGTCGGCAGCAATTAGACTTTCTTGTCCGAAAACGGTCGCCCAAGGGAAAATAAACACTATTTCTACATCAAAAAGTAAGAAAATCAATGCAATTACATAAAAACGAGAGTTGAATTGAATCCAAGAACTTCCAGTAGGCTCCTCACCACATTCATAGGAGCTTAACTTTTCTGGATTAGGTTTTTTAAGTGCCACAAGCCATCCCAAAAAGAAGGTGAATAGCACGAAAAATACACCCATAATCAGATAAATGAATATTTTACCGAATTCAGTAAGTTGTGAGGCTTCATTCATTGTCCAAATTTATAAATAATTTTTTGTTAGTTGGTTGGTTAGATGGTTAGTTTGTTAGATGGTTAGTGTCTAAATAATTATCTCAAATTTTTGTTGTTGGTTGTCGGTAGTATGGCTGGGTGGGATAAAATAGATCAGCAGGTTATCTCGCTTCTCATATCTCATATCTCATATCTCACATCTCACATCTCATGTCTCACATCTAATATCTCAAATCTCACATCTTTTTTTGAAATTCAAATTTATAGCCTCAAATTCGCAACAAATTCTACAGTTGAAAATGACGATTAATAAAAATAAAAAAATAGCTTCCGAGCTTTCAGTAACAGAAAAACAGGTTCAAGTAACTATAAATTTGCTTGAGGAGGGTGGGACAGTGCCATTTATTGCGAGGTACCGTAAAGAAATGACTGGAAGTCTGGATGAGGTTCAAGTAGCGGCTATTCGCGATAGAAATCAGCAGTTGGTTGAACTTGAAAAGCGTAAAGAGGCTATTTTGAAATCTATGATAGAAATGGAAAAGCTTACTCCGGAGCTCGAAAAGCAGATTTTGGAAGCTGAAACTATGACTCTCTTGGAAGATATTTATTTGCCATTCAAGCCTAAGCGTAAAACTAAGGCTTCTGTTGCTAGAGAGAAAGGCTTGCAAAAGCTTGCTGATTTTGTTATGGAGCAACATTCATCGGATATTGAATCGGAAGCTCTTAAATATATCAATGATGAAAAGGGTGTTTTAACCATTGATGATGCTCTTGCAGGTGCCAGAGATATTTTGGCCGAATTTATGGCTGAACAACCTGAAATGCGTGGTAAAATGCGTGAATTATTCCTTAATTCTGGGACTTTCCACTCTAAACTAATTAAGGGTAAAGAGCTTGAGGGACAAAAATATAAGGATTATTTCGATTGGTCGGAAGCCGTAAAAACAGCTCCTTCACACCGTATTTTAGCTTTGAGAAGAGCTGAAAAGGAAATTATTCTTACTCTCGATATTGAAGTCCCAGAAGAAGATGCCCATTTCCTTTTAGAGTCATTTTTTGTGAAGGGTACCAATGCCGCATCACAACAGGTGCGTCAAGCTGCTGCTGATGCTTTCAAGCGTTTGCTGAAACCTTCTATGGAGACTGAAATTCGTCTATTAACTAAAAAACAAGCTGATACAGAAGCTATTCGTGTATTTGCTGATAATGCACGTCAATTATTGTTGGCTGCTCCTGTGGGCCAAAAACGTATTATGGCCATCGATCCTGGTTTCCGTACAGGTTGTAAATTGGTTGTTTTGGATGAACAGGGTCAGCTGATTGAAAATACTAATATTTATCCTCATAATGGGAATGAATCGTCCAAAGAAGCTGAGAAAACTATTCGATTTTTAGTTGATAAATATAAAATTGAAGCTATTGCTATTGGAAATGGTACTGCAGGTCGTGAAACGGAGACTTTTGTAAGAGGATTGAAAATTTCCGATCTCATAGTGGTAATGGTAAATGAGAGTGGTGCTTCGATTTACTCGGCCTCTGAAGTAGCTAGAGAGGAGTTTCCAGATAAGGATATTACCGTTCGTGGAGCAGTATCTATCGGTCGCCGTTTGATGGATCCACTTGCTGAACTTGTGAAAATTGATCCTAAATCAATAGGAGTGGGGCAATATCAGCATGATGTGGATCAAAATCAACTTCAAAGCTCACTGGATGATACTGTTATTAGTTGTGTAAACTCCATTGGTGTGGAGTTAAATACGGCTTCTAAGCAAATTTTAGCTTATATTTCTGGTTTAGGTCCGCAATTAGCCCAAAACATTGTTGAATACCGTAATAAAAATGGTGCATTTAAGCGTAGAAACGACTTAAAGAAGATTCCTAGACTAGGTGATAAGGCTTTTGAACAAGCTGCCGGTTTCTTGCGTATCCGTAATGCTGAACATCCATTGGATAGTAGTGCGGTACACCCAGAACGTTATGCTTTGGTTGAACAAATGGCAAAAGATCTGAATTGTACGCTTGAAGATTTGATGAAAGATGATCAACTCCGAAAAAGAATAAAACTTCAAAATTATATCAGTGAAACTGTCGGATTACCCACTTTAAACGATATTTTGAGTGAATTAGCTAAACCGGGTCTCGATCCACGTGAACAATTTGAGGCATTTAGCTTTTCGGACGGAATAAATGCTATCACAGATTTACATGTGGGAATGACCTTACCAGGAATTATTACCAATATTACCGCTTTTGGTGCTTTTGTTGATATAGGTGTGCACCAAGATGGTTTAGTGCATTTGAGTCAGATGTCTAATAAATTCATTAAAGACCCCAATGAAGTCGTGAAGGTGAGTCAGAAGGTAATGGTTAAAGTTACTGAAGTAGATGTTGCGCGTAAACGTATTGCTTTGACCATGAAAACGGAGGAAAGGCCTGCTCCAAGACCAAGACCAGTGGAGCAACAAGCAAAGCCACAAGAGTCTAAGCCAGCAGCACCGAAACCACAGCCAAGAAGGGTTGAAGCGGATAATGACGAACCACAATCGGATTTGGCAATTAAATTGGCTGCGTTGAAGGGGAAGTTTTTGTAAAAGAGGTTTGTATGTTGATTATTGCTCCTTTGGTCGGTGTTGTCCGTGCCAATTTCCATTTGTTTTTAAGAGAACAGGTCGCGACCTGACCATAAGTTCAAACTGTAATAATTATTCAAAAATCATAACAATCAATTTAATCATTCCAAATCACAGTTCAGACATTTTCCGCCTAGCCTGATAACTAACAACGGATAACCGACAACTGACAAAACCCACCTTTTCTCTTATCTTTACCCCATGAATCATTCATTCGATGCTGTAATAATTGGGGGTGGAGCTTGCGGACTCATGTGTGCTGTACAAGCGGGATATCTCGGAAAAAGAACTCTAATTCTTGAGAAGAATGAAAAAGTAGGGGCTAAAATCCTTATTTCTGGTGGTGGAAGGTGTAATTATACCAATTTATATGCTTCTGAAGCCAATTTTATTTCCGAAAATTTGCATTTCTGTAAATCTGCTCTATCTCAATACACTGTTGAAGATACCATCAGTTTTTTTGAGAGTTTCGGCATTCATGGTCAAGAAAAAACATTAGGTCAGTTATTCCCAGAAAGCAATAATGCTAAAGATATTGTTCGTGTTTTTGAAACGCTTTGCGAAGACCTAGATCAAAAAATCATGACGAATGCTGAAGTTAAGGATGTACAGAAATTAGATTCTGGTGAATTCAAGGTCAGCTACTTTCACAATAATAAATTAAAGGAAGTTCTTGTCCCAAGTGTAGTAATTGCCTCTGGTGGATTACCCATAGCTAAAATGGGGGCAACTGATTTTGGATTAAGGGTAGCACGCCAATTCGGATTAAAAATTACTGAAACCGCCCCGGCATTGGTCCCGCTAACAATTACTGGCAAAGACGCCGAATGGTTTGCCCAATTGAGTGGAAATTCTATTTTTTGCAGGGTTTCAAATGATCGGATCAGCTTTGAAGAGAATATTTTGTTTACGCATTGGGGGCTAAGCGGACCAGCAATTCTGCAGATTTCATCCTATTGGAAAGCGGGTGAGCAGATTAGAATTGATCTTCTTCCCAATCAAAATATCAGTGAAATTATTCAAAGTCAAAGAATGCAAAATGGGCGTAAAACCTTACTTTCACTGCTTTCTGATCTCTACACAAAGAAATTTGCTGATGCATTAGATAAATACCTTCCTGTAGAAAAGAATTTAGCCTCTTTGACAAAGGAAGATTTAATTTTAATAGACCAAAAAATACATCAATTTGAAGTGAAGGCGGCTGGTGATAAAGGTTATGATAAAGCTGAAGTGATGAGGGGAGGAGTGGCTACAGATGAACTTTCTTCCAAAACATTAGAATCGAAAAAAGTGCCAGGATTGTATTTCGGTGGCGAATGTGTGGATGTAACAGGATGGCTTGGTGGCTATAACTTTCAATGGGCCTGGTCGAGTGGATTTGTTATCGCACAAAATATATAAGCAACTGATTTTGAACAAGGAACAATGAATAAGTAACAAGTATTAATGTACGGCCTAGATTTCGTTAGCCTGTCAACTGACAACGGCCAACTGTTTTAGAACAAGGAATAAGGATCAAAGATTAAAGACAGGATTACGTAATCTTGAGATTTCTCTGCTACACTGAATTGACTTCGAGAACCTCAGCCTCCGGGTATCTGATGTTGCTAGTCTAACCATCTAACCACTAATCACCTATTTTCTCTGCTACACTGAAATGGCTTCGAGAACCTCAGCCAGCGGGTATCTTATGTCGTTAGTCTAACCACCTAACCATTAATCCAGATGTCGCTAGTCTGATAACTGATAACTGATAACTGATAACTGACAACTGATAACTGACAACTGACAACTACTTTAATATACAAAAAAAGGAGCAGAATTCAAAATCCTGCTCCTTTTTTCAAAATATAGACTTCAATTAATCACATTCTGGGTGAGTGAACGTATAAGTTTCTACATTTCCTTGTGGAATGGTATAGCTTTCTGATCTATTCATTTCCCACCAAAACTGCTTTCTTGATTTCTCACGGCTAATAGTTTCATTCATTGTAGCTGAATCATAAACTCTGCCGTTGATAATCACATATTTAATTTTCTCGGTATTTCTGATATCATCTAATGGATTAGCATCTAGAATGATCATATCTGCTAATTTGCCACTTTCTAATGAGCCTAATTCTTTGCCCATTCCTAAATGCTCTGCTCCATTCAAGGTAGCACTTCTTATGGCTTGCAAAGGCGACATTCCTCCTTGTGCAAACATCCATAATTCCCAATGTGCACCCAAGCCTTGAAGCTGTCCGTGTGCTCCTAAATTAACTTTTGTACCTCCATCTTGTAATACTTTTGCCGCTCTAGCTACATGAACATGGCCATAATCAGCAAATTCGGAAGTCATTCTTCTTCTTGATTTTGAATCAACAATGGTTCTTGGAGTAAAGTTTAATAAGCGTTCATTTTCCCAAACATTGGTGCGATCATACCAGAAATTTTCGCCTGACTGAGCTCCATAAGACACGATTAAAGTTGGGGTATATGATGTTCCACTTTTGTTCCAAAGTGTGTTTACGTCTTTATAAAGTGGTGCAGGTGGAATGTTATGCTCAATACTTGTATGTCCATCTTGAACGTGTGTCAAATTATGAACAAAAGTTGATCCTCCTTCTGGAACTACCTCCATTTGAAGCTCTCTTGCTGCTTGAAGAATCTGTTGTCTTTGATCACGTCTTGGCTGATTGTAAGATTTTACAGAAAATGCACCTACAGCCTTCATTCTTCTCAATGCAGAACGGGCATCTTCTAGATTATTTACGACCGTTTTGAAATCTCCATCAGCACCATATAAAATGGTTCCTGTAGAATAAACTCTCGGTCCGACCATGGTTCCAGTTTTCACCATATCTGCCTGACTGAAAACCATTTCTGTATTGGCAGATGGGTCATGAGAAGTAGTAACTCCAAAAGCTAAATTAGCATAATAACTCCAATCTTGCTGTGGCGATACGCCATCGTAGCTTGCTCTCAAATGGGCGTGAACATCAATGATTCCTGGCATTATCGTTTTACCTTTTCCGTCAATTACTTTAGCATCACTTGGTACACTTACTTTAGCACCAACGGCAATAATTTTATTGTTTTCAATAACAATTGTGCCATTTTCAATTACTTCATCGCCCTTCATGGTAATAATGCGTGCATTGATAATGGCAATTTTACCTTCAGGCTTGTCTGCTTGTAATTTAAGATCCATTTCTATTCCTAAAGTATCTGCAGGATTGATTTTTTCATTTTTTCCACCTAAAAATGCAAATGAGTTTTTAATATCATTTGAATAATAACGAGAACCCAAAGTCCAGTTTAAACGCTGTGAATCTTTACTCCAATGGATATATGTCCCAGCATCTTTACTCACTTTTGTTAATGGCAATGATTTATTGCCTGCCGATAAATCTAATGCCATTCCCGTTGTGGTTAATGGTGTTATATACACATTGAATAATTCGTTAAAAGCTATCCATTTACCATCAGGACTTGGGCTGAATACATTGGCATAGGTTGAAGTATAGTGAGTAATGATGTTTCCTCCATTTAAATCACTACTCTTAAATGCTTTTTTTCCTCCTTCAGAACTTTGGAAAAATATTCGACTATCATCGTTATTGAACATGGGTCTGATACCACCATCAAGCACCTTAACCGCTTTCTCACCGTCTGCATTCATGATAAATACTCCAGTATTTTTGCCGAAAGTATAGCCTAAAACATCATTTCCAACTCCTTTGCGATATATAATTTTATCGCCTTTATTTGAAAACTTAGGACTGTAATAATATCCTTTTTCTGTAGTTAGCTTTTTAGAAACTGTGTCACCTAAAGTGAATTTCATAATTGAGCCACGGCTTTCATCTTTCCAGCTCACATAAATAAGGTTTTTACCATCGGGACTAAATTCGGGTTCAAATTCAAACTCAGCACTATTTGAAATACGCACTGGTTTTCCATTTGGCATTTGTTTGATGTAAATATAACCTGCAGCATTAAATGCGACCGTTTTACCATCAGGGGAGGTAGCTAATTGACGAATCATCTTTACATCAAATTCATCACTAAACACCTTTTGCTCAAAATGTAAAGCCTCTGCAATCGTTTGGTTTACAGTTACTTCAAATGGAATATCACTTACATATTGAGTTAGAACTTCAAGCTTTTTAAATTTTCCTTGAGCATAAAAAACAATGTTTTTACCATCGGGAGTCCATGCAAAATTTGGATAAGGGCCGAATATTGCCCATGCTTCTTGCATGTCATGCGTTAAATTATCATAAACCGACCATTCTTCACCCGTTTGTAGATCTTGAATAAATAATTCGGATTTTAAACGAACTCTACGAACAAAGGCCAAATATTTTCCATCTGGAGATAATTCAGGACGAATTGCGCCTCCATCACCACCAGCAATAGTTTCAATTTTTCCATTTGTACGATCTAATCGTCTGATATTATAAATTTCACCATTTGGATCTTTGCTGTATTGGAATAGAGGTCCGGGACTAACATCCTCAGAAAAATACACATATCTACCATCAGGGGATACTTCCGGCTCACCGGCATCTTGCTGATCATTCTTTCTTTTGGTCAATTGTACCCCATCGCCGCCACCAGCAATATGATACATCCACATTTCACCGGCACCCAATGATCTGCTGCTTGTAAAGTGCTTACGTGCAATGAGATACTGATTATCTGGTGTCCAAACAGCATTGTTTAATAATCTGAAGGTTTCCTTTGTAATGGATCGCTTTCCTGATCCATCAGTATTCATCACCCAAATATTATCACCGCCATTTTTATCGCTGGTATAGGAAATTAATTTTCCATCAGGACTGAAGCGAGGTTGTACTTCGGAAGCCATACCTCCAGCTAATAAAACAGCTTTTCCGCCAGAAATTGGCATTTTGTAAATATCACCTAGGAGGTCAAAAACAATTTCTTGTCCATCGGGACTCACATCAAGATTCATCCAGGTTCCTTCATTAGTTTGAAAAGTGAAGGATTTTGATGGACCAGTAGGCTTTTCTACATTCCATTTTGGCGCTGTTTGAGCATATAATTGGTTGCTAAGCAACATTCCTACAATAAATAATATCG
>NZ_JBIIPN010000008.1:0-38171 GCF_044342615.1 Daejeonella sp.
TGTCCTTATTCCTTGATCCAATTTGGGGTTAGTCTAACGACATCTAAAAAACCTATATGCTGTTTACTCCAATATTTTGTCCTTACTCTTTGATCTTTATTCCTTCTACCTCACTACTGCCCTCTACTCTTATCCCCTTGGATAATTTGCTGAATAAGTGCTCCCCAAGCAAAAGGATTGAGCAATGGATTTGCTAAACGTTGATTAATATTTCGGCTAGTTAACCTATTATGATTATTCTGAAAATTAAAGCTTTGCATCTCTCCTCCATCTCTAGGTAGGGTGGCAATCATAGATGCTAAACTCTCACGTGATACATTCTTTTTAGCAATTTCTAAGTCATCATCGGCAAATTTCATCGTCATGAATTCCTTTTTGAACTCATCTGTACTTGCCCAAGGATAAACCCTTACACCAGGAAGGTTAATCACTTCCTGCTTCATTTTCATTAAAATAGTATATCTATTATCGGAAAGCCCTACAGGAATAACAACACCCTCTTTTCTATATCCAACAGCAGTAAATAGCAAGGTATCACCTTCATTAGCCACAAATGAGAAATATCCTTTATAATTTGCTGAGAAATACTGATCTCTACCAGTAACATTGGTAATGGTTACATAAGGAACAACCGTATTACTATCACGGTTCATAATCACACCCGAAAACTGCACGAGCTTTTTATCTCTTACCTGCGCAAAGCCGGAAAAAGTACAAAACAGAAGAAGAAAAAATAGACAGTTTCGCATGCTCAAATTTACTAAAATCGTAAGCGTTTGGTGTTAAATTGTGTTAAATTGAAAAAGCAATATTAAAATTACTTCAATCGCTCAGGCAAAACCGCTTCAGGATCATCTATATCAGTCAGATTTATTGCCTCAACTGCTTCAATTTCTGGAACCGCGCGCTTTATTGCCTGCTCAATTCCAGCCTTGAGAGTCATAATACTCATCGGACAAGAGCCACATGAACCTAATAAACGAAGACGTACAATGTTATCAGACGTAATCTCTTCGATAGATACATTTCCACCATCAGCTTCCAAATATGGGCGGATAGTGTCTAAGGCATTCTCTACTCTTTGCAACAAATCCATGTTTTTTCTTTTTATAAAGATACGAAATTTTTAAAAAATGCTATTTAACAGCATTTAAAATTGCTACTTGCTGCGCCACACGTTCAGCAATATCCATAAATGCCTTCGCCATCACACTATTCTCATCTAAAATGATTGGCTTACCTCCATCACCAGCATCGCTAATGCTTTTCACCAATGGTATCTCACCTAAAAATGGTGTATCAAACTGCTTAGCAAGTGCTTTTCCACCATTTTGGCCAAATATATAGTACTTATTATCAGGGAGTTCTGCAGGCGTGAAATAAGACATGTTTTCTACAACTCCGAGCAATGGAATATTAATCGAATCCATTAAAAACATTCCAACTCCCTTACGAGCATCAGCAAGAGCCACATTTTGGGGTGTAGTCACAATTACTGCTCCAGTTATTGGAAATCCTTGAGCAACCGTGATATGAATGTCTCCAGTTCCCGGAGGAAGATCAACCACCATATAATCAATATCTCCCCAATCGGCATCGTTAAAAAGCTGCTTTACTGCAGTCGAAACCATTGGTCCGCGCCAAGGCACCGGCTGATTTGGATCCGTAAAAAATCCTATAGACAGTAATTTTATGCCGTATTTCTCGATAGGCTCAATTCTTACTTTTCCATCTTCCGCCTGCGATGAATTGGGCCGAGCATTCTCTAATCCGAACATCATGGGTATCGACGGACCATACACATCCGCATCAATTAATCCAACACTAGCACCTTTTTTAGCAAGACCCAAAGCCAAATTAACCGCTACAGTTGATTTCCCAACACCTCCTTTACCCGAAGCCACTAAAATAATATTCTTAATTCCAGCCAATGATCCCTCTGGCCTGCTACTCACCCTCGAAGTCATATTGATGTTTAAATCTGCGTCCTTATTTACAAAATGAAGGATTGCATTACGGCATGCATTTTCGAGCATAGCTTTCATCGGACAAGCCGGAGTAGTTAAAACGACCGAAAAGCTGATTTTAAGTCCATCAATCTTTAAATCTTCAATCATGTTTAAACTAACAAGATCCTTTTTTAAATCGGGATCCTCCACATGACGAAGTGCATTATATATCTGTTCTTGCGTGATCATTTTTGAATATTAAGGAGATAATATTTTTGATTAAGTTTACCACCAAATCTACTAAAAGTAGCAATCTTATTTGTAGTAGAATAAGGTTTTTACAGTGGACTGACCAGCAATTATTTATCAAGCTGAAACCATTGTTTGTTTAAAAGCGTTATCTTTCTTTATTGGAGGTTAAATTACATGCAGATACCCGAGAAATATTTAAAAATTGCCAAAATCTCATTAATTAGCTTGCTTGCAATTATACTTATTGCCGGTGGAATTGCCTATGCAAAACGTGAAGCTCTCTTAAATGCAGCTATAAAAAGAGTGATTAGTAAAGCAGATAGAGATTATAATCTAGAGCTAAAAATTGAAAGTGCCACTTTTGTAGGCCTCAGTAGCGTACAATTTAAAAATATTACGGCCGTTCCTCAAGATCGAGATAGTTTGGCAAAAATTGAAAACTTCAAAATTGGCGTTAAATTATTCCCACTTCTCTTTGGAGATATTAAATTGGCTGAAATAAACCTAGACAAGGGTATAATTAACTTAGTAAAAAAAGATTCAATTAGTAATTATGACTTTCTTTTCCGCAAATCAAAAACAGATAGTACAAGTGCTAAATCGGATCTAGACTTAGCCAAATTTGCCAATAATCTGATTAATGAGATGCTTTATAAAATTCCTGATGACATGGATATCAGGGATTTTAGAATTAAACTCCAAGACGATTCAAACCTAGTCGATATTAATACCACAAATGCAAAAATTGATGGAGGTGAAGTAAACTCAACTATAAAAATTAATGGAAATGAATCCACATGGCATATTGAAGGCAATGTAGATCCTGATGATAAACAACTCGATTTAATGCTCTTTGCTGAAAATAAAAAGGTTGAATTACCTTATCTAGAGAAAAAGTTCGGTTTAAAACTAAACTTTGATACAGCAAGGACCGAAATGAGGGGACTTAAAAAAAGTGGAGATGAGTTGAAAATTAGCGGACTCTTCGAGGTAAAAAATATGCTGGTAAAACATCCCAGAATATCAGCTTCAGATGTAATAGTTGAACGAGCTTCTATGGATGCCGAAATGCTTATCGGTGAAAATTTCATTTCTATTGATAGCGCTTCAACCATTCACATAAAAGATATTGATATTCATCCTTTCATAAAATATACCGTTTCACCAGCTAAAATTTATGAATTCAAAATTCGTACTGATGAGATGGATGCTCAGCAAATTTTTAATTCATTCCCGCAAGGTTTATTTGAGTCGCTGGAAGGTATGCAAGTAGCAGGAAAACTACAATATAGCTTGGATTTTTACTTGGATTCTGAAAAACCAGATGATGTGATTTTTAACTCAAGATTAAAGAATAATGGGTTTAAGGTTAAAAAATGGGGTAAAACAAATCTGCAAAAAATAAATGGGAACTTTATTTACACCCCCTATGAATATGGCAAGCCAATGCGTGATATAATCATTGGACCAGAAAACCCGAATTTTACCCCTATTGATCAAATTTCCCCTAATCTTAAAAATGCACTCCTTACAGCTGAGGATCCTTCATTTTATAGCCATAATGGATTTGTTGAAGAATCGATACGGAAATCAATAGCTACCAATTTTAAAGAAAAAGCATTCAAAAGAGGAGGAAGCACCATCTCCATGCAATTGGTTAAAAATGTATTCCTCAACAGACAAAAAACACTATCCCGAAAGATTGAAGAAATTTTAATTGTGTGGATTATGGAAAATGGTCGCTTATCTAGTAAACAACGAATGTTTGAAACCTACCTTAATTTAATCGAGTGGGGGAGAAATGTGTATGGGATCGGCGAAGCAGCTAGCTACTATTTTAGTAAACACCCCTCCGAACTTAATATTGGAGAAAGTATTTTCCTCGCTAGCATCGTTCCAAAACCCAAATCAGGATTATATCGCTTTGAAGGAGATGGGAGTTTAAGATCTGGTTTAGCTTCTTACTTTAATTTTATTGGCGGAATCATGGCCAAACGTGGCATGACTGCCCCCGACAGTACAAATTATGGTTTCTATTCGGTACGTTTACGAGAAAGTTTACGATCGGGATTACCAACCGACTCATTAGTTGTTGATAGCTTATTGAAAAATAGTGATTTAGAGGAGGATGATCTAGTTTTACAACAACTATCAATAATCCGAAAAATTGATAGCCTTCAGCTGAAACAAAATTCAAAAGCTCAAATTATCCAAAAAGACACTAGCTCAAATACCATATTGCCAAGCAGGAAAGAAAAAAGAGAACAAAGAAAAATTGAGCGGAAACCACCCGATAGAAAACAATAATTTAATAAAAAATAAGCATGAAAATAGAAATTGATGATAAACACTTTGAACTTTTGTTTGAATATGAGCAAATTAAGAAGCGAATTCGTTTATTAGCAATACAGCTAAATATTGATTTTGAAGATAAAATACCAGTATTTCTTGGTGTATTAAATGGTAGTTTTATTTTTCTTGCAGATTTAATCAAAGAGATTCACATTTCTTCCGAGGTTACTTTTGTGAAGGTTTCGTCTTACGAAGGCGATAAAAGTAGCGGAAAAATCAAGGAAGAAATTGGTCTACAAATGTCTTTAAAGGATAGAGATGTAATTATTGTAGAAGATATTGTAGACAGTGGAAAAACACTTGAATATCTCTTGAAAATGGTCGAAAAACATATGCCTGCCTCAGTAAATGTATGCTCACTCTTATTAAAACCCAATTCTTTAAAAGTTGAACTTGAAGAGATTACCTATGTTGGTTTTGAAATCCCAGATGAGTTTGTTGTTGGCTACGGCTTAGATTATAAAGGTTTAGGAAGAAACCTGAAAGACATTTACAAAGCTGTATAATCTTAATTATTTAAAAGCCAATAAACAGTTTAATTCAATTTTGTACTTTTGCAGAAATTTAATTAATAAATAATGACCATTCATAAAGAAGGATACACCTCCATAGCACTCTGCATTCTATTCGTTTTTGTATTAAATGCAGTTGTACAATACCTTCTACCAGATACAACATGGTTTATTTGGACCATTTATATCCTTTCATTTGCCCTATTCCTAATCATTCTTCAATTTTTTAGAAGTCCGGCGATTAACGTAAGCCAAAATGACGACCATGTTATCTGTCCGGCAGATGGAAAAGTAGTTGTGATCGAAGAAACTGAAGAAACTGAGTTTCTTAAAGAAAAGCGAATTCAAGTTTCGGTATTTATGTCGCCTATTAATGTTCATATCAATAGAAATCCAATCTCAGGCATCGTAAAATATTACAAATATCACCCTGGCAAGTTTTTATTCGCTTGGAATCCAAAATCATCTACTGAAAATGAAAGAACTACGATTGTATTAGAAAACAAATCAGGCGTTTCGATATTATTTCGTCAAATAGCAGGAGCACTTGCTAGAAGAATTGTTTGCTATTCAAAAGAAGGACAAGAATCTATTCAAGGTGAAGAATTTGGATTCATAAAATTTGGGTCAAGAGTAGATCTTTTCTTACCTTTAGGAACAGACATTAAAGTAGGCTTAGGAGATACCGTAAAAGGTGGTATTACAGTTTTAGCACATTTAAATAAACCATTAAAATAAAAATAAGATGAAAAAATTAAGCGGATTTTTAGCAATTGCATTCTTTGCAGCTACATTAACACTTAGCGCTCAAGAGCCTAAAACTAACTCGAAAAAAGGTGAGAAAATGGAATGTAAAATGGGTAAAGATTGTAAAATGAGCTGCTGCGCCGATAAAGGAAAAGCTAAAAAATCTTCAAAAAAGAAAGATTAATTACCAATTATAAAGCCGGTTTAAAAACCGGCTTCTTTTTACCTCGAAATTGGGACTAAACAATTAACCAATATTATTCAGCCTTTGTTCCAATATATTCATTATAAACTGTTTGTGAAGGGAAAGCAAATCCTGCACCATTTTCGGAAACAATCTGCATGATGCGATAATTAATATCCTCCCTGATGTGCATATATTCGTTGTAATCAACGATCTCAATAAAATAGAGGACTTGTATGTTTAGTGCCGATTCGCCAAAGGAATCGAAGCTGACAAGGGTATCCGGACTCGTAGCGGGATGATTGTTTACAAAAGTTTCTATCTCAGTAGAAATTTTCTTCATCATGTCTACTGGGGTATCATATTTCAATCCAATATTAAACTTCATTCTTCTGAGGTTTCTGAGGCTCAAATTTTCTAGCGGACTGTCAACCATTTTTTTATTGGGAATAATTACCAACGTTTTGTCGAGCGTTCGAATGAGGGTACTTCTAAAACCAACTTTTTCAATTGTGCCTTCAAATTTGTCGATTCGAACAAGATCGCCTACAACAAATGGTTTATCTGCAAAAATGGTAAATGAGCCAAGCAAGTTTTGTAGCGTATCTTGAGCTGCCAAAGCAACTGCAATACCCCCAATTCCTAAACCAGCAATAATGGTGGCAACATTTAACTTAAAAACGGCGCCTAAGATCACAAAAACAGCAAAAACAATAGTTAATATCTTGGATAGTTCCTTAATAAAAGGTACCATCTGACTATCGGTTTTTGATTCAGATAATGTCGCTTTATATTCAAATACATAGGCGATAAAATCAATGATTCTTAAAATTATCCAAAAGGAAGAAACGATAAATAGAAATAAAAACACATTGTCGATTATTTCAATCAGGGTAATTTCAAATACGGATGGTAAGGAATTTACCAAGGTACTTCTTCTAAAAATGACCTCTTGGAGCGGATAGTCTAATTGATTGATAGCTAAATATACTACCACAAAAAGTATAAGCACTTCAACTGGGCGCATCAAAAGATCTATAAAGATTTTAGGGTCGGCACCCGTTTGGATCCGCATAAACAAGCGAAACATAAGTTTGCTCAAAAGCCTCGAAAAAAGACGCTTAAATAACAAACCAAACAGAAGTATAACCGCAAAAATGCAATAGTTTTGAATGCTATTTCCTAAAAATTGTTGAGTAAAGAATTCAGCGTTTACCATCTTTTAAAAGAATATTTATGTGAGCAAGGAATATTAACTCAAATTGGACCTTAAAATAACCAATTTATATAGGATTAATCCTATGAAAAAGGATTTACGAATGCTTTTAAACAAAAAAACCTCCTAGAAAAATCTAGGAGGCGGAAATCTTATAGTTTAATTATACTCTTTTTGATTTAATACGAGCAGCCTTACCTGTTAACTCACGTAAATAGAATAATTTAGCTCTACGAACTTTACCAAAGCTATTTACTTCAATTTTATCAATGTTTGGAGAGTTTACCGGAAAGATACGCTCTACACCAACTCCATTCGACATTTTACGTACTGTAAAAGTCTCATTTACACCTACACTATTGCGCTGAATAACAACGCCCTGATAAATTTGGATACGTTCTTTATTTCCTTCGCGAATTTTATAGTGAACACTAACCGTATCACCGGCTTTGAATGCAGGAACTTGCTTTTTTACTACTGCCTGCTCTTCAACAAATTTTACTAAATCCATGATTTTAAGCTCTTAAATCGATTTTTAGCCCGTAAAAATCGGACTGCAATATTAGGAATAATTTTTTACACAAACAAGGTTTTTCCACATTTTCAATTTTTAATTTATATAAAGCTTTTTAAAACCCCATTTTGTGCACTTATTCTAAAAGATCTGGACGTCTTTGCTTGGTTCGTTCTAAGGCTTGTTCATGCCTCCATTCATTGATAGCTGCCTCATGGCCACTAAGCAAGATATCGGGAACCTTATGCCCTCGCCAGTCGGCCGGACGGGTATAAACTGGCGCATCAAGTAATTCTCCCTGAAATGAATCCGATAATGCCGAGGTTTCATCATTCAATACTCCTGGCAACAATCGAACAATACTATCCACTAAAACGGCAGCAGGTAATTCACCACCCGAAAGAACATAATCACCTATTGAAATTTCTCTTGTGACAAAAATATCACGAATACGTTGATCGATACCTTTATAATGACCAGCAAGTATCATGATATTTTCTTTACTCGATAACTCATTGGCCATACTTTGATTCAAAGTCTTTCCATCAGGAGTCATAAAAATAACTTCATCATAATCGCGCTCAGCCATTAATTTTTCAATACAATTGGCAAAGGGCTCAATTCCCATCACCATTCCACTTCCTCCGCCGTACTGATAATCATCTACCGATTTTTGCTTATTGGTAGAATATTCTCTCAAATTATGTACAAATATCTCTGTAAGTCCCTTTTTTTGAGCACGTTGTAAAATTGAATGTGCAAAGGGACTCTCCAATAAATCTGGTAAAACGGTGATGATATCGAAACGCATTCTACAAAGATAGGCAGGAGAATTGGAAATTGAGAACAGAGATTAATTACATTGAATAGCATCAAGCTAATCTCAATTAATATTAGTCACATTCTTCAAGGGTAAAAATTTCTTCAACTGGCACAGCAAACACCCTAGCCATTTTTAATGCTAAAACTGTTGATGGAACATATTTTCCTGATTCGATAGTGTTAATGGTCTGTCGGGAAACCTGAATCATTTCGGCAAGCTCTGACTGGGTAATATTCATAATCGCTCGTTGTACGCGCAAATTATTTTTCATCTTCTGCCCTTTCTTGTCTAAGTAAATACAGACTAAAATTAAATTTCGCGATGAATACTATAGGTACAGTAAACATATTATAAACTAAAAAACTGTAAAATGTAGTGCCGTAAAGCACAAAGTTAAGAATTAACAATATTCCGAAACTGATCAAAACAGACCATTGCCAGCATTTTAATCGTATCAAAGTAAGGTATTCATCCTCCATTTTCTCTTTGGCAAATGAAATCATCATCAAACCAATAACCACTCCAGCTAAAGCTAATTCGTTAGTAAGGTTATAATCGGCAAATAATTCAGCATTCTTAACCGACAAAGCAAATCCTGGAATCTTATATTCCCAATATGAAGTCGCTAGGCCTAAACACGAAGACAGAATAAAAATTATCCAGCCAATTACCTTGTATTTGCCCGGAATTAATAACGAATTTTTCATATCAACTTTGTTTTACCAAATGTAAAGTTTATTTGACAAAAATACAGATAAATTTTAATTTTTTATCTCAATCCATTGAAAATTGTTTTAGAAGGGCAAATGAAATAAAAAAATGCTTTTCAAAGTTTAATACATATTGCTTTCACAATAAAGATCCTCGTAAAAATGAATGTGCTTGATTATGAGCGGAGGCTTCAATAATTATTGTACCTTTTTCCTCTATATTACTTAGGAAAACTAATCTTCCCCATCGATATAGAAGGAACACCAGGATGGGCGCCAAAATTTGTCTGACCGCCTGAAACAGCTTCATTTCCTAATAAGGCAAAGAGAACTGCCTCCTTGGCATCAGGAGCAATACCCAAATCAGAACTAAATTTAAGTTTTTTACCAAGTTGCTCTTCAATCATGTGCAACAATAAAGGATTGTGCATCCCACCGCCACTCATGTAAATTTCATAGGCTCCTTTTGATGCTACACTTGATCTAACCGCATCTACTATACTTTTAGCAGTAAAGGCGGCTAAAGTGGCCATAATATCTTCATTTGAAAGCTTTTCTAAGCCAATTTTGCTGATAGCCTTGCTTAAATAAGCTAGACTAAAAAGCTCCGGACCAGTAGTCTTGGGATAATCCGATTTAAAGAAATCGTTAGAAAATAGAGAATCTAATAGTTCGGAATTTACACTTCCAGAAGAGGCAATTCTAGCATCTTCATCAAAATATTTACCGGGATAATGCTGCTGCACAAACTGATCCATGAGGGTATTCCCGGGACCAACATCCGAGGAAAAAAACTCAGTTGAATGCTTAGCAGGAAGAAAGGTAAAATTGGATATTCCGCCAATATTGAGCATGATTCGGTTTTCATCAGCACTAGAAAAAAGCAAATAATCACCGTAAACTGAAAGAGGAGCGCCTTCACAACCTGCTGCCACATGTTTTTGCCTAAAATCACTAATAGTAATTATTCCCGTTTTTGTGGCAATGTGATCCCCATCACCGATTTGTAATGTTGCATTTGGATAATCATCTGCTGCACGCTGATGTTTAGGTGCGTGAAAAACGGTTTGCCCGTGACTTGCAATCAGATCAATGTCTTCATATGAAAGACCCCATTCACTTAAATTATTCAGAATAAGCTCCGCATAATAATTACCAATAAAAGCATTTAAAAGAGTAAGTTTCTCAAAATCAACGGTTCGTTTGGCAAAAATCGACTTAAGATCTTCTTTAAAGTCGGATGGGTAAGTCTCACTTGAAAAGTGTAAAACCTTAACCTGAGTCTTTAATCCGCTAGCCCTAAATTCACAAAGAGCAATATCTAAGCCATCGAAGGAAGTCCCAGACATTAATCCAATAATTTTTCTAACCGGTTTATTGGCTATTTCGTAAAGGGAGGTAATATTCGGATTCATAATTCTCTATAAAAATAGAAAATTAATCAAAAGAGGGAGATTTAATCTTAAGACTCTAAATAAAGATCAATTAAGCCTTCCGGGAGATCAACTTTAAGAATTCCATTTTCATCATCGATTTCAACAATGAGATCGTCGTTTAATGGAAACATAATTTCCTTAAATTTATAGGGAACAACGGCCACAAATTGCTGTGGGTACTCATGAATTTCAATAATTTCACCGAGCTCACCAACCGTTTGATCGTGAACAATAAAACCCTTAAGATCAGTGATTAAGAACTCATCTTCATCTCTAACTGGCTTTAATGTATTGGGAAGATAAAGCTTTTTACGAATAAGAGTTTCTGCTTTTTCAATAGTGTCTATATCATCAAAATAGAAATTTCCCGTTTGGTTATTTTGCAGTTTATAGGAAGAGATAAAAAAGGGTACAAGTTTTCCATTTATCTCTGCAAAGACCGAATCGAGGGGAAGATCTGTGGGTTCATCATATTCAAAATAAACCTGAACTTCACCCTTTAAACCTTTGGTTTTGGTGATATAGCCTATATAAAAACAGTCCTCAATCTTCATGGTACTAAAATAAGAACGTCATTGCTAATGTGTCTCTTTCTATTCTTCTTTCGAAAAATTAAGAAACATCGGCAATGACGTTATTAAATATAAATCTTTTGAATTACTCTGCCTTTTCGTCAGATGGAGCTTCTTCAGTTGCTTCAGCTTCTGGAGCAGCTTCTTCAGCAGGAGCAGCTTCTTCAGCTACTGGTGCTTCTTCAGCTACTGGTGCTTCTTCAGCTACCGGTGCTTCAACTTCCTCTGCAGATGCTTCTACCTCAGCAGAAACTTCAGCTTCTGGAGCTTCTTCAGCTACAGTTTCTTCCACTTCTGGAGCAGGAGTGTTCTTAGCAACGATTGCTGCTGCAATTTCTTCCTTCTTCTTAGCTTCAGCTAGTAAAATTGCTTTTTTAGCTTCTTCTTTAGATTTAGATAGGTTTTCTTTCTTTCCCTCAATCTTGCCTGTTTTTCCTTCTAACCACTGAGCAAATTTAGCTTCTGCTTGTTCTGGAGTAAGGGCACCTTTTTTAACACCACCTTCAAGATGTTTCTTGTATAAAATACCTTTGTATGAAAGTATCGCACGACAAGTATCTGTTGGCTGAGCTCCTTTGTTTACCCAATCCAATGCTTTTTCGAAATTAATTTCAATTGTAGCAGGATTTGTGTTTGGATTGTAAGAACCTAATCTTTCGATGAATTTACCATCTCTTGGAGCACGAGCGTCTGCTACCACTACGTGATAAAAAGGTTTTCCCTTCTTACCGAATCTTTGCAATCTGATTTTAGTTGCCATTTTTTAAGTTTTATGTATTCAACATATTCCCGGAGTCTATTCTGCGGGGATGCAAAGATATTAAAAAAATAACATTTAAAAAATGGTTTTCGCTATTTTTGATACATGTCTGAAAGAAAACTCCGAATTGCAGTGGATATGGACGAAGTTATTGCCGATCCAATATCCAAGTTTATTAGTCTTTATAACCGTGACTACGGCATTCCTCTTGACCTTCAAATTGAGCCCGGTAACGAAATGTATCACCATGTTCCCGAAAATATAAAATTGAGATTGTGGGATTATATCAATGAAAAGGGCTTTTTTAGAGATCTTGCTGTCATGCCCAATAGCATTGAGGTTTTACAAAAGCTTCAAGAAAAGTATGAAATCTTCATTGTTTCTGCTGCCATGGAATTCCCTAATTCACTTCAAGATAAATATGAATGGCTTGCAGATCATTTTCCATTTATTGGATGGCAGAATATTATCTTTTGCGGACATAAAATAGTGAATGTGGATATTTTAATTGACGACCGCATTAAAAATTTCGTCGATTTTAACGGTAGAAAATTACTTTTCTCATCCCCACACAACCTTTTATTAAGGGGTTATGAACGGGTAAACAATTGGAAAGAAGTGGAACAGAAATTGTTATAAAATCGTTCTTTCTGTAACATTGAATGATAGATTGAATCAAAAAAATAAAAGCAATGATAGTAGTAACAACAAACGAATTAGAAGGTAAAAAAATAGTAAAGTATATCGGCATAGTTAGCGGTGAAGCAATTATTGGTGCCAATATTGTTAAAGATTTTTTTGCAGGTATCAGAGATATCGTTGGTGGAAGATCCGGTTCTTATGAAGAGGGTTTACGCGAGGCAAAAGATATCGCTTTGCGCGAAATGCAGGAACAAGCCACTCGTTTAGGGGCAAATGCCATTCTTGGAGTTGATCTTGATTATGAGACGTTGGGTAGCAATGGGAGTATGCTCATGGTTTCTTCTTCAGGTACCGCAGTAATTGTAGAAGATCGAATAAGCTAATAATTATTAAGTATTTAATACAATTGTCAGTCCAGAGTTAATCCGGACTCCACATAGTCAATTAGCGAATGAATTATTTTAATATGGATTTCTTGTGCTCTATCGGCATAGTTTGATTTAGGAGCACGGATTTCCACATCACATAGGTCCGACATTTTACCACCATCTTTTCCGGTGAGTCCAATTACCTTCATTCCCTTAGCCCGGGCAGCTTCTATAGCCTTTAATACATTTTCAGAATTACCACTGGTGCTGATGGCAAAAAGCACATCCCCCTTGCGACCAATAGCCTCAACCATCCTTGAAAAAACAAAAGAATAGCCATAATCATTTGCCACACAGCTAAGATGCGAAGGATCAGAAATCGCAATCGCGGGTAATGCTGGTCGATCATTTCTATACCTTCCTGAAAGCTCTTCAGCAAAATGCATCGCATCACTCATAGAACCACCATTACCACAAGAGATAATTTTTCCGCCAGATTTAATCGACTCCACAAGCATCTTTCCCGCCAATTCAATGCTTACAAAATTGGCTGGATTAGAAATAAATATTTCTAAAACCTCTCTAGCTTCTGTAAAATGTTGTTTAATTCTTTCCATTATGGCTTTACTAATTTGTAAACGGCTCCATTGGTGCCTTTGGGACCAACCTCTTGATTGGTTAGTACATATATTTCCGATTCATCATCTTCGGCAAAACCCAATATTTTTAAATCACCTGATGGTTTATCCAATAATTCAATATTTCTTTTTTGCCAGTTCTTCTCACTTTGCTCTAAATAAAACATGGGACCAGTCCAATCAGCAAAAATATATTTTCCTGAAAGTGATGGAATCGACTTCCCATTATAAACATATCCTCCTGTTATACTAATACCCTTATCGTGTTCATATTCATAAATTGGGAGTTTTAGTCCCTCTGTTTTACAATTATTTTCCGGATCAAAACAATGGCTCGCTTCCATAATTTTCCAGCCATAATTGCCACCCTTTTCCACGATATTTACTTCTTCAAACTTATTCTGACCAACATCAGCTACAAAAAGTTGCCCACTCTTTTTATCAAATGAAAACCTCCATGGATTTCGGAATCCGTAAGCCCAAATTTCAGGTTTTGCAGACTTATTAGAAACAAAAGGATTATCCTGAGGAATAGCATAGGGTAAACCTGCATTGACATCAATTCTTAAAATTTTACCTAGAAAAGTGCTCAAATCCTGTCCATTGCCTATTTTACCATGTTTATCACCAGCACCCCCTCCATCACCTAAGCCAATGTATAAATAACCATCAGGGCCAAACTTTAGCTCACCACCATTATGATTGCTCTCGGGCTGTTGAACGTTAAGTAATATTCTTTCGGATTCAGGATCTGCTCGAAGTGGATTGCTGCTTACTTTGAATTCGGAAAGGACTGATTGATGATCACTACCTTTTACATCAGTCGGCGCGCTATAGTAAACATAGAATTTTTTGTTCTTCACAAAGTCGGGATGCAGGGCAATTCCTAATAAACCTCTTTCATCGTAGGCTCCACTCAACTTAACAAGCTTATTTTCCAAATCTAAAAAGGGCTCTTCTAGCAAAGAGTTGCCCTTAATAATCCTTATTTGCCCGGTTTGCTCAGCAAGTATCATACTTCCATCTGGGGCAAATACCGCCGAAACAGGTG
Source organism: Daejeonella sp. (assembly GCF_044342615.1). Classification (GTDB taxonomy): domain Bacteria; phylum Bacteroidota; class Bacteroidia; order Sphingobacteriales; family Sphingobacteriaceae; genus Daejeonella. The sequence goes on from NZ_JBIIPN010000008.1 coordinate 14,727, forward strand.
AATGAAGTCCACTAGCAATTTCCAATAATTTTACTGAAATGCTTTTCTCATTACTCGTATTGGTCTTGGAATCAGCACAACTCACTAATAATGAAAAGATTAAGACAATCAGGATATTAAATCGATTTATAGGCTTCATAATCATTATAATTTGTTGGCTATTTTGTTCAATAACAATTGAATTGCCATGAACCAGATTTTACCATTTAAAGCGATAAAATATCTACAATCTTCAATAATTCAGAATTTACATCCTTGTTATGCTTAATTGCGCTGCTAAATGGTGTAAAATGTATTTTCCCATTCACAATTCCAATCATTTCACTTGTTCTGCCTTCTAAGAGCGACTCAACCGCTGCCACTCCTAATCTGCTAGCTAAAACTCGATCCATGCATGATGGTGAACCACCTCGTTGAATATGCCCTAAAATAGAAACTCTGGTATCAATACTTGGGAACTTCTCTTTTACAATTTTAGCGATTTCAAATCCTCCACCCGCATCATCACCTTCAGCAACAATAATAATTTTTGAAGATTTGTCCTTTCTACTAATTTCTAAACGCTTTAATAAAGCATTAACATCTGTTTTAGTTTCGGGAATTAGAATGGCTTCAGCACCTGAACCTATTCCGCTTCTTAGCGCAATTAATCCAGAATCTCTACCCATAACCTCCACAATAAATAAACGATCATGAGATTCAGCAGTATCACGAATCTTATCTACCGCATCAATAACCGTATTGATAGCAGTATCATATCCGATGGTATAATCGGTACCTTGTAAATCATTATCGATAGTACCCGCCAAGCCAAGAATTGGAATATTAAATTCTTCATGAAAAATATTGGCACCCGTAAATGTCCCATCACCACCGATGGCCACAAGGGCATCTATACCATTTTTCTTTAATTGCTCATAAGCTTTTACTCTTCCTTCTTTGCTACGAAACTCTTCACTGCGAGCTGTTTTTAGTACCGTTCCGCCACGTTGGATGATGTTTGCAACCGATTTCCTTTCCATAGGTAGAAACTCCCCGCTAATCATTCCATCATAACCCCTTAAAATACCAGTTACCTTTATATCGTGGTATAATCCAGTTCTAACAACCGCACGTATCGCGGCGTTCATACCTGGAGAATCACCCCCAGAGGTAAAAACTCCAATATTTTTAATATTTACTTTGGCCATCTTATTTCTTTTTATCAAAAGCAATCTTACCGCTTTCTAAAAATTTCCTATAATTATTTATGTCTAGATTAAAAGCCTGAGGGGCAATCAATGTATTTCCCTCATGGTCAGCTATCACATAATAAGGTTGAGAATTAGTCCCAAATTTAGAGGCTTGAAAATCACTCCATTTTTGTCCTATTGAATTTACCTTTTTACCGCTAAATGCAGATTGGTATTTCTCATTCTCACTAAGCTCCGTTTTATCATCAACATACAAAGATATCAAAACATAATCTTCTTGAAGACGGCGTAAAACCTCTTTATCAGGCCATACACTAGCCTCCATTTTACGACAATTTGTGCAACTCCAACCAGTAAAATCTATTAAAACAGGCTTATTTACCGTTTTAGCGTAGGCAAGACCTTCTTCATAATCATAAAATGCATCTAAACCATGTGGGGCATGAAACAAACCAGCATATTTTTTCCCTTGGGTTTCAGTCTTAATTGCAGGTGATGTTGCATTCGAGTACAAATCAAAATCCTGAGTGGTTTGCGGTGGTAGCCATGCACTAATTCCTTTGAGTGGTGCTCCCCATAAACCTGGTATCATATAAATTGTAAATCCTAAAATAAACATCGCAAAAAACAGCCTAGGTAGCGATAGGAAATTGATTTCGGCATCGTGCGATAAACGAAGTTTCCCCAATAAATAAAGTGCCCACATGCCAAAAACAACAATCCAAATAATTAAGAAAATATCTCTGTTAAATATCCCCCAATGGTAAGCCAAATCTACATTTGATAAAAACTTAAAGGCAAGCGCAATTTCTAAAAATCCTAAAGAAACCTTAACTGTATTTAACCAACCACCAGATTTCGGCATCTCTTTTAACCAAGATGGGAAAATAGCAAATAGGGTAAAAGGAATGGCCAATGCCGATGAAAAGCCTAACATTCCTATTGCGGGACCGAGGTAAGAACCCTTAGATACCGCATCAACTAAAAGTGTACCAATTATCGGACCAGTACATGAAAATGAAACTAATGCCAGTGTGAAAGCCATGAAAAACAAGCCCATAAAGCCACTTTGGTTAGACTTTTCATCCATTTTGTTTACCAACGATGATGGTAAAGTAATCTCAAATGCGCCCAGAAAAGAAATTCCGAAAATAATTAGTGCAACAAAAAATAGGAGATTAAATGTAGCGCTACTTGCTGCTTCATTCAGGGCAGATGCTCCAAAAATAAGGGTAATTAATAAACCCAAAGCCACGTAAATAATAATGATAGAGACACCATAAATAATAGCACTCCTAATTCCTTTGGCTCTTGAACCAGATTGCTTCGTGAAAAAAGAAACCGTCATCGGTATCATCGGATAGATACAAGGCATAAAAAATGCTGCAAGTCCGCCAATAAATCCAGCCAGAAAAATTGCCCAAAGCGAACCATCCGATTTAGAACTCTTGCTAGTTGAATTAGGGCTAGGACTAAGAGCCGCCTCTGTAGAATCTACAACAGGAGCAGAGCTCATACTATCTTTCGTTTGTGATTCAGTAATAGTGGTAGAAGCTGATGGTGTAGCTAGTGGAATTAGAAATTCAATTTCTGTTGGAGGCAGGCATCGCTCATCATTACAAACCATAAATTCAATCACTCCAGAAATTGATTCTAAAGGGTTTTTTAAGCTAATACCTTGTTTAAAAACTACTTGATCTTTATGCCAAGCAATTTGCATATCGAAGTTTTTATCAAAGGCGGTAACAGCCTTCGGACTTTCAGAAACCTTACCAATTAGCTTATAATCAGCAGATTGTTTAAATTTAAATGAGGTAGGAATAGGTCCGCCCTCCTCTATAAATTGTGAATATAAATGCCAACCCTTTTCAATTTTTGCAGTAATGACTAGATTAAATTCTTTATCATTAATTTTTTCAGATGAACAGCTCCATTTTACAGGATCATAAATCTTAGCCTGTGGATCTGAAAATTGTGCTTGTGCGTTAAAGAAAAACAGTGTTAATGCTAATACCAAAAATCTCTTCATGTGTTACTGATTTATAAATTCAATTTCTTTGTTGTTAAAATACTTAATTTCTCCGTTTGTTTCCAAAACAAGCTGACCAGTTTCAGCAATTCCAATAATTTTCCCTTTTTGGATACTTCCATCAAACTTAAATGAAGCTATCTCTCCTATTAAATATATACGATTTAAATAGTCTTCATTGATTTTTTTAAATGAGCTCGCCTTCAGTTGAAGATATTTAGCTTCAATAGCACTACAAATTTCGCCTAATAATCCCATTAAGTGGTAATCCTGATGTAATTCTTGTTTAAAAGAGGTTATATTTTTAAGATTATCTGCAAAATTTACCTGATTCACATTCAAGCCGATTCCTATTATGGCATGTTTAAATTTTTTCCCCTGAATTATATTTTCTATCAAAATACCACCAATTTTTTTATTGTTAACATAGATATCATTGGGCCATTTTATATAAACACAATCGCCAAGGTATTTAGTTAAAACATCATTTAAAGCAATGCTAACAGCCTTATTAAGTTCAAACTGCTGCTCTATCTTAAGGAAAACGGGATTTAAAAGAATGCTGAAAGTTAAGTTTTTACCCGCTTCACTTTGCCAAGAATTGGCCGCTTGTCCTCTACCAGCAAATTGCCTATCTGCCATAATAACAGTGCCTTCCATTAATGGCGCAGATTTTGACACAGCATCCTTAAGAAAGGTATTTGTTGAGTCGACTTCTTTTAAGGTAATTAGATTGTGACCAACAAATAGTCCTGAAAAAGTATTATTTTGCAATGAATATTTGCTTTATATAAAAATCAAAACTAAAATTTTTTAATGGTAAAAAATAAAAATGCTAAAGAATCAACCTCAATCTCTGAAATTGTTGTTCATGGAATACAAGAAAAAAAGGGGAATGAAGTTGTACGTCTCGACTTAAGAAATATTCATAGCTCAGTTGCAGATTATTTTGTAGTATGTCATGCAGAATCGTCTACCCAACTTAAAGCGATTGCTCAAAGTGTTGAGGATGAGGTTTTTAAAGCCTTGAAGCTTGAACCATATAGGAAGGAAGGATATCAACAATCCGATTGGATTATCATTGATTATGTGGATGTGGTTGTTCATATTTTCAAAACCGATAAGCGTGAATATTACGGAATTGAAGATCTTTGGGGAGATGCTGAAATGCAATCATACAAAAGCGCATAAACATTTTTAGGGTTTATGTTCGTTATTATAAAAATACTTATTGAAAGAAAATGAAGGAAAATAATTCAGATAGCAAAAAACCGATTAAAAAAGTTCCGGGAAAAAAGATTGTACCAAAACCACCTAAATTCAATATTATGTGGCTATACGCAGTCATTATTTTGGGTTTATTTGTTGTTCAGTATTTGTTTAGTTCGAATAATGCAAAGACTGTTAGCTACCAAAAGTTTGAAACAGAAATGTTAAAAACAGGTGATGTAGAGAAGTTGGTAACTTATAAAAATGGAGATCTTTATAGCATTGATGTTTACATTAAAAAGGATCGTCTTGATCAAAAAAAATATGAAGATGTAAAACCTAAGAGTAGTTTTAACGCTGCACCTACCGGACCTCAATACACTTTTACTGCGGCAACTTTTGAAAGCTTCGAAGAAAAAATTAAAGAAGCTGAAAAAGAACTTCCCGCTAATCAACGTACACCAATCGTTGCCGAGACTAGAGAAAGTCCTTGGACTGGCTGGTTCATGTCATTCATATTACCAGTTCTCCTTTTAATTGGTTTCTGGGTATTCATTATGAAGCGTATGGGTGGTGGAACTGGAGGTGGTGGCGGTGGTCAGATATTCAATATCGGTAAATCAAAAGCTACTCTTTTCGATAAAGAATCTCAGGTGTCAATTACATTTAATGATGTTGCAGGCCTTGAAGAGGCAAAGCAAGAGGTGATGGAGATTGTAGATTTCCTAAAGAACCCTAAAAAATATACTAATCTGGGTGGTAAAATCCCCAAGGGTGCGCTTCTAATCGGTGCTCCAGGTACCGGTAAAACCTTAATGGCGAAGGCTGTTGCAGGTGAAGCTCAAGTACCTTTCTTCTCCCTATCAGGCTCCGATTTTGTGGAAATGTTTGTGGGTGTGGGTGCTTCACGTGTGCGTGATTTGTTTAAGCAAGCCAAAGAAAAAGCACCTTGTATCATTTTCATTGATGAGATTGATGCGATTGGTCGTGCCCGTGGAAAAAATAATATTGTTGGCGGAAATGATGAAAGAGAAAATACATTAAACCAATTATTGGTTGAAATGGATGGCTTCGGGACCGATTCTGGAATTATCATTTTAGCGGCAACCAACAGACCAGATGTTTTAGATGCGGCATTACTGCGTCCAGGACGATTTGACCGTCAAATATCTATCGACAAGCCAGATTTAGTGGGTCGTGAACAAATTTTTAAGGTGCATTTGGGTCCATTAAAACTTGCCGAAGGTGTTGATGCTAAGAAATTATCTGCACAAACTCCAGGATTTGCTGGTGCTGAAATTGCCAATGTGTGTAATGAAGCCGCATTAATTGCAGCACGCCGAAATAAAGAGGCTGTTGATATGCAAGATTTTCAAGATGCTGTAGATCGTGTTATTGGTGGTTTAGAGAAAAAGAACAAGATTATTTCACCTGAAGAGAAAAGAATTGTAGCATATCATGAAGCTGGTCACGCTATTGCAGGTTGGTTTCTTGAACATGCTGATCCTTTGGTAAAAGTGTCTATTGTGCCTAGGGGCGTTGCAGCATTGGGTTATGCTCAATATCTTCCTAAAGAGCAGTTTTTATATACCACAGAGCAGTTAATTGATGGTATGTGTATGACGCTTGGTGGTCGTGTAGCCGAAGATATTGTGTTTAATAAAATATCAACTGGTGCACAAAACGATTTGGAGAGAATCACTAAACTATCTTATGCCATGGTAACCATTTACGGTATGAATGATAAAGTAGGTAATGTATCCTTCAATGATACGCAAGGTGAATACCAGTTCAATAAGCCATACTCTGAAAAAACTTCAGAAATGATTGATATTGAGGTTCGTAACCAAATCGACAAGGCATACCAACGTACAAAACAATTACTTACCGACAAACGCGATGGCTTAGAAAAATTAGCAGAAAAGCTTCTTGAAAAAGAAATTCTTTTCCAATCCGATTTAGAGGAAATTTTGGGAAAGCGTCCATTTGATAATCGCACAACTTATGATGAGTTTGTTAATGGCACTGAACCGGAAGCTGATAAAAAACAAGCTAAAGAACCCATTGAGCATGAAGGTATGGTAGATCATAATATTGATCTTCCAGAAAACAGATCAACACAAGATTAAAATCAAGAATTAAAATCAAGAAGCCTAATTCAATTAAGAATTAGGTTTTTTGATAAAATATCATTGTTCATGAAAGAAACAACTTCTAAAGAAAAGATGTTGAAGAAGATCAGAAAAGCTCTTCTTGAAAAACACGACAACCCCTATCCCAATTTAGAAGAGACTCCGCTATACCAAGACTATACAGACCATTTAGATGTTCTATTTGCTGAACAACTTAGTGCTGTGTCTGGAGCTTTTGTTTTTTGTGAGGATGAAATCCAATTGATTGAAAACCTATTAGAACTGGCCGAAAAAAAGAGCTGGCGTAAAATTTATGCTTGGGAACCTAAACTTCAAACCCTTCTAAATAAATACGAGTTTCCAAGTTATAGTACTGATACTGATTTTTTAAATGCAGACGTTGGAATTACATTCTGTGAATCATTAATCGCTAGAAATGGAAGTGTTTTAATTTCTAATGGGTCTGAAGCCGGTAGAAGGTTAAGCATTTATCCTCATATTCACATAGTTATAGCTTATACTTCTCAATTGGTTCTCGACTTAAAAGATGGTTTTAAGAAATTAAAAGAAAAATATCCCGAGGCTTTACCAAGCATGGTTTCAAATATCACGGGACCAAGTCGCACGGCAGATATCGAAAAAACTCTGGTTTTAGGAGCCCATGGCCCTAAAGAACTTTATGTATTTCTTCTTGAAGATTAAGCATTTTTTGATAAACCAAAATGCCTTGTAGTGAATTATATTAGCTACAATATGTATAGAAAAGCTAACAATTATTTAGCTATTGCTAATCATTTTCACCCTTATTGGATTAGGCTCTTCTAAAGGAATTAATATTGAAACTCTTTGGGCAATAAAACCAGGACAAATAACATCAATATCGTATTTTCCAGGCTTGAGATCGGTCAAGCACAGTTCACCATCAGCATTACAAATAGCTGTTTTACCAATGCACTCAATACTAATTAGCGCATTACTAATAGGACATTCATTTTCGGAATGAATTACGCTTAGGTTCAAACTACTTATTATTTGATTTTCTGGACCATCCAAAGAATAATCATTTCCAATAATAGTGCCTAAATTTCTCAACTCTTCTTCTATGGTGAGCATTTAAAATCTTGATAAATTACTATTTGACATCATGCCAATTTTTAAAACAGTTAAATAGTTTCTTCATTGAAATTGAAAAAATCAATGAATTAATAAACTGAGATATTCTACTATTTAATGGGGAAAATGCTCAAATAAACCTTATTGCTATTTTTAAAAATGTTTTAAAATTTGTGTCGACAAATAGATTTTCATCAAATTTAATTCAAAATTGGCCTTTGAATAAATTAAATCGTGTTAATTATGTTACAGTAACGTATTAGTAACACATTTTTTTTATTTTAAACGTTATAATATTCACTAAAAACAAGGTTAAAAATAAACCGTTTATGTGAGTATTAATTAGATCGAAATTAAAAGGTTTTTATATGGAATTTTAATATGCATCAAAAAATAAGAGCCTAAAACCATGAAGAAAGCTCATACATGTTCCTAATAATATAAGGATAATTTCATTAATTTCAAAATTGGAGCACTCGTTTTTAAAAAGATTACGTACCTTTAATACAATAAACCAATATAGTATTCAGTATAAATTCTTTTGATGAGCACTAGTATCAAATCTGTAATTATAGCTACAGGTAGTTTTATCCCAGAAAATATTATTCCCAATAGCGACTTTTTAGAAAATCGTTTTTACGAGAAAAATGGAGAACCTATACTTAGGAATAATTCCGAAATAATTGAAAAATTTCAAGATATCACCGAAATCGAGGAGCGTCGTTATGCCAATAAAGAGCATAAAGCTTCAGATTTAGGATATTTTGCGGCTCTAGATGCCATAAATAGCTCTGAAATTGACCCAGAAAGTCTTGATTATATCATTGTAGCACATAATTTTGGGGATATCACCGCAGGAAGTACTCGTGTAGATGTCTTACCAACACTGGGATCAAGAATCAAAAATAAATTGGGTATACAAAACCCCGATTGTGTGGCTTATGACCTTCCTTTTGGATGCCCAGGTTGGCTACAGGGAATGATTCAAGCTGATTATTTCATTCGCTCCGGTGATGCTAAACGTATATTAATAATTGGTACAGAAACCTTATCAAGAGTAACCGATCCACATGATAGAGATAGCATGATTTTCTCAGATGGTGCTGGTGCAACAATTTTAGAAGCTAAAATAACTGATTCAGAAGGAATAATATCGCATAAAACGCAAACGCATACGGTTTCGGAGGTTAATTACTTGTTTTCTGGGGGATCAAGCAACCCTGACTTTATTACAGAAGAACAATATATTAAAATGGATGGCAGGAAAATATATGAATATGCGCTAAAAAATGTTCCACTAGTAATCCAACAGTCGCTCGACAAGGCAAAAATAGACGTTCGCGATGTAAAAAAAGTGCTCGTTCATCAGGCAAATGGTAAAATGGACGAAGCCATCTTAAAAAGATTATTCAAGCTAAATGGAATTACAGAGGCGCCAACAGACGTAATGCCAATGACCATAGCAAGCTTAGGAAATAGTTCTGTGGCAACCGTTCCAACTCTTCTTGACTTAATATTAAAAAACAAGTTGGGAGATCATCAAATTAACAAGGGTGATATTGTTGTATTTACTTCAGTGGGGGCAGGAATGAACATCAATTCAATGGTGTATAAATTCTAATTTATACGCTTTAATCCTTCTTTTGCACGATTTTCAATGCTATTTTCATAGTCATGATCTTTCATGTTTATCGCAAGCGTATAAAACTGCTTTGCACGAATGAAATTTTTATTCTTTTCATAAATAATTCCACTTCGCAAGGCCGAATTAGCAGCAAATGAATAGGCCTGATTCTTACCCAAATCAATAGCAACTTGATAGTACTTCAATGCTTGGTCGAATTTAGAACTGAGATCGTAAATTCTACCGATACGATAGTTAAATTCAATTTGATGCATCAAACTCTTAAAGTCTGATGTGCTTTTACCCAATAACTGGGCAAGTGCTTTGTCATAATTACCACCATCAGATAATAGCTTTGCCTTTAATAAATTTATATCGGGAATACCGTAATTAACTTCCTTTAAAGCCTGGAAATCACGATTATGGCTATTATTACCCTTCGTTTTTACTAGTGAAACAAATTGTTGATAGCCTGGACCATTCCCCTTAACTAATTCTAGCCAAGCTAATTGTAAATAAGTATCCTTAATTAAGTTAGTCCCGCGATTCAACTTAAGATAAGCCTGAAAATTACTAGCAGCGCTCTGATCAAGGTTTTGCAATTTTGCAAGACCCATTAAATAATCAAGATAAGGATAGGCAACATAAAACGGTTCTGTAGGCCTTTTATTTAATTCAAGCACTGACTTTATAGAGTTACCTAGCTTAATGCCCGCATAGGCCCTGATATAGGTCCTTAGCAGACTTTCACGATCTATTTGCTCTGTAATTTTTACGATTTTAGCATAATTCGTAGATTCAGAAATAATATCTGTTTGAATTATAGCATAATAAAACACTGTTTCATCATAGAAATGGGAATAGCTTGATTCAGGTAATTTTTCAATTAGGTTTTCTAAAAGCTTTACACCCGTCCGGGTATCTCCACGAATTCCGAACGCAGATAAAGCCTTCGATAATCCTTCCGGGAAGGAACCTAAAACAGCCTGAATCATGCCCAAACTTTTTTGATTAGGTAAAAAATTGGGGAACTTTTTTGAGTTTTCCTTTAATTGACTAAAGGCTTTATTGAACTCTATGGAAGCTGAAAAATATTCTTTCTCTTTACTTCGACTTAGAGCTACCTGAAGATTGATTTCTGCTAGAGCGTAAAGGTAATAAGGTGAGTCTTTATCGTCTTTTTCAATTCGCCTGATGCGAAGGCTTTTGCTTTCTTTAAAACGTGCGTAGTCGGATTGGTTTTCACTCGTAATCAAATTGAAATAATCAACATAATTATCTAGCAAATAGGGGATTGAGTTGTTGGGATTCCTCTTTTTCTCGGCATTAATGAGGGCTCGAGCAGTATTTAGCTTTAATGCCATGATACTTTGATAGGCTTTAATGCAATTAGCATTAAAATCAAAATTGGCATGTACCTTTGGAAGGAGAGCTAAAAGCAAGAATGTGAAAAAAAGCCTTCTAAATAACATGTTGAGAGTTTAAATTATACAGGCAAAAAAAAAGCGACCAGGAAACCTGATCGCTTTCAAAGATTATAATCCTTAAATTGTTCCTGCTTCTTCTCCAGCAAAACCCTCATCAACAACAATTCTTCCGCAATGCTCGCAAACAATAATACGCTTACGTTGACGGATATCTAATTGTCTTTGTGGTGGAATCTGGTTGAAACATCCTGCACAAGAATCACGCTTGATGGTTACAACTGCCAGTCCGTTTTTAGCATTTTTGCGTAAACGGTGATAAGCAATTAATAGGCGCTCTTCAATGTGTTTTTCAGCTTCTTCGGCTTTAGCAAGAATACTAGCTTCTTCCTTTTCAGTTTCAGCAGTAATGGTTTCTAACTCAGCTTTCTTAAGCTCAAGATCTTTTTTACGTTCTGTAATAACTTCTAATGCTTTTTCATACACTCCAGTTTTGTTCTGAATGTCGAATGAAAACTCTTTAATTTTTTTCTCAGAAACCTGGATTTCCAAACCTTGAATTTCAATTTCCTTAGAAATTGCATCGTATTCACGGTTGTTTTTTACATCGGCAAGTTGGGTTTCATACTTCTTCGTAGCGGCAAGAGCATCTTTAATCATGTTCTTGCGGGTAACGATTGAATCTTCAAGCTCATCAAGCTCAGACTTTATTTTCTGAATTCGGGTTTCTAGACCTGCAACCTCATCTTCAAGGTCTGAAACTTCCATTGGGAGTTCACCTCTTGTCTGGCGGATCTTATCGATCTGCGTATGAAGGGTCTGAAGTTCGAATAATGCTTTTAATTTATCTTCTACTGATTGTTCCATTAAATCAAATAATTTATGGGGTTTGTGTTCTGTAACGTTAAACGGAGGGCAAAGTTACTAAATTTTTCTTTAATTAATTCCAACAATAATTCCTGTGTAAACTGCTCACTTTCAAAATGTCCCACATCGGCAATAATAAGTTTTGCTTCCGCATCAAAAAACTCATGATATTTATAATCTGCTGTAATAAATATATCGGCACCCGCACGTATAGCATTCTTTAAAAGAAAGCTTCCTGAACCGCCGCAAACCGCAACTTTCCGAATTTTTTTTGATCTAAAATTCGTGTGACGTATTAGCTTTGCACCCAATTTTTCTTTTATAAATTTTAAAAATTCAAGCTCATCCCAATCACGATCTAAATCGCCAATCATGCCTGCCCCAACCTCTTGATATTGATTACTAAGGGGGTAAGTTGAATATGCAACCACCTCATATGGATGTGCTTGATGTAAAGAATGTACAATTTTTGCTTCCAAAGAGGTGGGATAAATGACTTCTATTCTAGTCTCAGCAACCTGACTTTGTATGCCTATTTCTCCGCTAAATGGGCCCGCACCTTCCTCTGGTTTAAAGGTACCCATTCCCTCTAAATTAAAGCTGCACTCCGAATAATTGCCGATTGATCCAGCACCTGCATCAAACAGGGCTATACGAATCTTATCTGCGTATTCTGTCGGACAAAAAGTTACTAATTGCTTTAATATATCACTTTTGGGACTTAAAATAGTTGCTTTCTGGATGCCAAGTTTATCACAAATTTTCTTATTTACACCAGTAATTACATGATCTAAATTGGTATGGATCGCGTAAATGGCAATATCATGCTTAATAGCCTTCATCACCACACGTTCCACATAACTAGCACCATTAAACTTTTTTAGTCCCTTAAAAACTATTGGATGATGAGATATAATCAAATTGAATCCAAGCTCAATTGCCTCATCTACAACGGATTCTATACAGTCAAGGGAAATGAGGGCACCAGAAATTTCCATCTCAGAATTCCCTACAATTAAACCTGAATTATCGTAATCTTCCTGATATGCTAGGGGTGCAATTTCTTCAAGAAAGGTGGTTATTTCTCTTAATTTCATGATCAAAGATAATCTATAAGTTTAACCAGTGCCAAATTCTAATTGGGCTTGTTTAAACCGGGATTTGTTCATTCATAAATATCACGTCTAATTCCTATATTTGTATTGAAAATCAGGGCGTGAACATTCGGGATATTTTAATTCAGTATAAATCGGACCCCCGCATTGCCATTCTGGCAGAAGCCCTTAATAAAGGTAGGAAAAAACGGGTTCATTTAAAGGGTTTAGTCGGATCAAGTGATTCGATCATTGCTATTGCTACGTACTTTTTATTACATCGTCACATGGTTTTTGTTCTTCCCGAACGTGAAGAAGCCGCCTATTTTTTAAGTGACCTTGAAAACCTGCTCGAAAAAGAGGTTTTATTTTTCCCATCTTCTTTTAGAAAATCGTTTGAATTTACACAAGTAGATAGTAGTAATGTACTACAGCGTGCGGAGGTTTTAAACGAATTAAATCATGCTAGCGAATACGGAAAAATTATCGTTACTTATCCTGAAGCTTTGGCTGAAAAGGTAATTGACCGTCAGGCTCTTGAAAAAAACACATTAGAAATTGCTGTTGGAAATAAGTTAAGCATCGAATTTATCAATGAGTTTTTAATTGAATATGATTTTGATCGCGTTGACTTTGTTTATGAACCTGGTCAGTTTTCTGTCCGGGGGGGCATTGTAGACATCTTTTCATTTTCTCATGATTTACCCTATAGAATTGAGTTTTTTGCAGACTTTATCGAAAGCATACGAACTTTCGAAATTGAAAATCAATTATCCGTAGAACAGGTAAAAAGCATTACCATTGTCCCAAATGTTCAATCCAAATTTTTAACCGACCACAATATTTCACTGCTAGAATATATCGATCAGGATAGCATGATTTGGTTTAAGGATGTAGAATTTACCTTAGATGTGATCAAAACCGGCTTCAAAAAAGCGGTAGAGTTTTGGAAAGCATTGCCAGCAGAGGATAAAAAGCAAAATCCGCAATGGATTGATCCTAAATTCAATTTTACTGATCAAAAAATGCTTGCCGATCAGCTCAATGATTTCGATGTGATTGAGTTTGGAAAGCAGTTTTTTTATAGTGCCGACGAGACAATTGTTTTCGATACCAAGCCTCAACCTTCTTTCAATAAGGATTTTAACCTGCTGATTCACAACTTCAAAGAAAACGAAAAGATAGGCACCGAAAACCTAATCTTTACGGATTCTACCAAGCAGATTGAACGTTTATACAGCATTTTTGAAGACCTAAAAGCTGGAATTCAATTTAAGCCTATCCACCTTTCATTGAGGGAAGGTTTTATTGATCACGGACAAAAGCTAGCTTGTTATACCGATCATCAAATCTTTGATCGCTATTATAAGTACAAGTTAAAAAAGGGTTACATTCGTAGTCAAGCAATTACCCTAAAAGAGCTTCGCGACCTAAAACCAGGGGATTTTATCACACATATTGATCATGGGATTGGAAAATATGCTGGTTTAGAAAAGGTAGATGTAAATGGCCGCTCGCAGGAAATGATACGTTTGGTTTATGCCGACAACGACCTCCTCTATGTGAATATTAACTCACTTAATCGAATTTCAAAATATTCGGGGAAAGAGGGAACGGTTCCCAAAATGAATAAACTTGGAACAGATACCTGGGAGAAGTTAAAAAAGACGACGAAAAAAAAAGTTAAAGATATTGCCCGCGATTTAATTAAGCTTTATGCTTTAAGGAAATCGCAATCCGGAACAGCTTTTTTACCAGATACTTACCTACAAACAGAATTGGAGGCATCTTTTATTTATGAAGATACTCCCGATCAGGTAAAAGCAACGGCTGATGTAAAAAAAGATATGGAATCGCCGCATCCTATGGATCGATTAGTGTGTGGTGATGTAGGCTTCGGAAAAACCGAAATCGCAATTCGTGCAGCATTCAAAGCCGTTACCGATAGTAAACAGGTTGCTATTCTTGTCCCGACCACCATTTTAGCATTACAGCACTTTAAAACTTTCACCGCCCGCCTAAAAGATTTTCCTTGCAATATTGATTATATCAATCGCTTTAAATCGGCAAAGCAAATTAAAGAGACACTAGAAAAGCTTGCCGAAGGAAAAGTGGATATTATCATTGGTACTCACCGTATTGTTAGTAAGGATGTGAAGTTCAAAGATTTAGGTCTTCTGATAATTGATGAAGAGCAAAAGTTTGGAGTTGGAGTAAAGGAAAAGTTAAAGCAATTTAGGGCCAACGTAGACACCTTAACTTTAACAGCAACACCCATACCAAGAACACTTCATTTTTCATTAATGGGGGCTCGCGACTTAAGTATTATCAGTACTCCACCTCCAAACAGACAGCCCGTAGTAACCGAGCTTCATGTCTTTAATGAAAAGTTGATAAAGGAGGCTGTGGAATTTGAGATTGATCGTGGGGGACAAATATTTTTCATTCATAACCGGGTGCAAGATTTAATGCAATTGGGCGGATTAATAAATACATTGGTCCCAAAAGCTAGGATAGGAATTGCACACGGTCAGCTAGAGGGGGACGCTTTGGAGGATGTAATGCTCAAGTTTGTTGGTGGAGAATACGACGTTTTGGTAGCAACAACAATTATTGAGGCAGGTTTAGATATCGCTAATGCGAACACCATTTTAATCAATCATGCACACATGTTTGGCTTGAGTGATTTGCATCAGATGCGCGGTCGTGTTGGTCGTTCAAACAAGAAAGCCTTCTGCTATTTATTGAGTCCGCCACTTTCCACCCTAACCAATGAAGCGCGTAAAAGGCTAAGTGCCATTGAGGAATTTTCGGATTTAGGTAGTGGATTTAATGTAGCTATGCGCGATTTAGATATCCGTGGAAGTGGAAATCTTCTTGGAGCCGAACAAAGTGGATTTATTGCCGAAATTGGATTTGAGATGTATCATAAAATCCTCGATGAAGCCATTCAGGAATTGAAAGAAGATGAGTTTAAAAATCTATTTAGTGATGAAAAACCTCGTCCCTTTATCTCTTTTACTCATGTGGATACTGATTTAGAGGTAATGATCCCTGACGAATATGTCACCAATATTGCCGAACGCTATAATTTATACACTGAGTTATCTAATATTGAGGATGAATTAGCTTTAGATGCCTTCCGACAAA
The DNA here is from genome assembly GCF_044342615.1 of Daejeonella sp. GTDB lineage: Bacteria > Bacteroidota > Bacteroidia > Sphingobacteriales > Sphingobacteriaceae > Daejeonella. Next base: position 30,562 of record NZ_JBIIPN010000008.1, read on the forward strand.
AATTGGCAGATCGCTTCGGACCGGTGCCGCAGCAGGTAATTGAATTAATTAATACCTGGCGACTTCAATATCTAGGTAAAATGATTGGGTTTGAGAAAATATCTCTTAAAAAAGGTGTTTTAAGGGGGTACTTTATAAGTAATAAGCAATCCGCGTATTACGAAACCGAACAATTTGGACGTGTGTTATCATTTCTAGAGGCACATCCAAGAATCAGCAATTTAAAGGAGGTTAAAAACACTCTTAGGCTTGCTATTGAACATGTAAATACCTTAGATATTGCTATTGAAATGCTTCAAGAAATAGTAATAAATCCCATAAATTCTAATTAGCCAACTGAAAAGTAACTGGGAGAATATAAGTAGTTCTGACAGGATAACCCTTTACATAACCTGGTTTCCAATTGGGGCTTAATTTAAGGACGCGTATAGCCTCTTCGTCACAGCCAGCTCCGATTCCTCGAATTACTTTAAAATCGCTTAAGCTGCCGTTTTTTTCAATTACAAATCCAACATAAACCTTTCCCTTTATTTTATTTTCTCTAGCTTTTGCTGGGTACTTTAATCTTGAGGCCAAAAACATGGCCAAAGCTTTTTGTCCGCCGCGATACTCTGGAACAGACTCCACATTTCCTGAATCGTAAAGCTTAGCATCATCCAATGCTTCTACTTTTTGTGATTCTGGGGTGGATTGAACATCCTTAGCACTTACTTTGTTTTCATAAACATTATTGCCATCCCCCAAAGAACTTGTATCGGCTTGATAAGAACGTGGCGACTCCACCAAATTCAATATTTCGGTTTCCCTCAATGAGCTAATTTTACCCTCCTCATTAATGATCATTTCATAACGAATATCAGCACTAACATCTAAATTACGTGAGGGTTGAAAATAACTAACACGAGTTAAGTAATTTGCTATAATTTCATTACCGTTTCGTTCAAAATCAAGAGAGAAAACATCCCAGGTTAGATCGAAATTCTTCATGTCGGCTAAACGCTTCCAATGAATTTCCTTAATTCGTTGATAGGTAAGATTATGGAAGTTATAATAGGTTTGAGTAATCGGAGGAAAATAACTTGGTGGGTCAAAATACCCCTTTTTCTGATCATTATAAAAAACCTCAATAAACTTAATGAGGGAGCTTCTTACCTCTTCATCATTCATAGCCAAATTATCATTCAAAACATCCGAGTTGGCTACAAGCTCGGCCACATTATCGTTCTTTTTTGAAGAAAAAATGCTAGTCGCATCGTCCACATAAAAGGTTAGGTAGCCCATGATTAAAATGATAAGACCCAAACCAATAACCATGTACCATAAGGAACGATCGGGTTTGGGTTCTATTTCAGATCCAGAATAATGCGGTGTGTTCTCCATAAATTTATTTCAGGGTTTTAGATTAAAAACCGTTCCAATTTTAAAATCTTACAGACTAATTAATTGTAAATAAAAATAAACCAAGGGGGCGGCAATCAACAAACCGTCAAAACGATCTAAAAATCCACCATGGCCCGGTAAAAAAGTACCAGAATCTTTAGTTGAGAGGCTACGCTTCAGCATAGATTCGGATAAATCGCCTAGAGTGCCGGTAACAGCAATAATTGAGGCAATAACTAACCAATGAATAAGCGAAAGTTCAGTAAAATAAAGACTCAAAACATAAGCTGCCAATGCGCTACAAATTAATCCACCCACAAAACCCTCCCAACTCTTTTTAGGCGAATGCCTTTCAAAAAGGCGGTGTTTCCCAAATTGAACGCCAAAAATATAGGCTCCAGTATCACTCGACCAGAGCATCAATAAAAATGCCAATGGATAATGAAAGGAATACTGCCCATCGCGAAAAGCCATAGCATAGAAAAAACAGAATGGAATGGCCGCATAAACAAGGCCGAAAAGCGTGTAAGCAATATTATGAAATGGGTTTTTATGGTGTTTATATAATTCTGAAACAATCAGTAAAATCCCAAAAGGAATACAAAAAACTAAATATTTAAAGTCTTGATTAGCTAAAAAATGTGCTATTAAGGGAATGATTATGCTAATTAAAAACAATAATCCTGTGCTTAAATTAGGCCTTACCTCATCCGTTTTAACCAGTTTATAAAATTCAAGTGTACACAGAATTGAAATCAGAATAAAAAATAGCGTAAAGGTATTGGCATCCACCAAAACCAATCCTAAAACCACTGCCGCAAAAATAAAACCCGTAATTGCCCTTGTTTTCATTTACAATTCGTTTTCTGTGATGATGCTCTTTGCATTTGCCAAATTACTCTCATGAATATAAACCTCCACCTCGCCAATACGATATGGGAAACCCTGTTTGTTGATAATTATGGCATCAATTTCATGATCAATTAATACCTGCCGAACCAATTCTGATTTAAAAAAATCTGCTGAGGTGTAAACCTTAATCCAATCTGCTTCCATCCGATAATTCTATTTTGTTTTCACTTATTTTAACTGTGTAGTTATGAAAATACCACAAAAGACCCACAAAAGCGACTGTACTTGCAATTAAAACAGGCACATTCACAGGGTCAGGTTCAAATGCCTGATCAATTGATTTACCTTCTAGCTGTAAAACATAAGCACCCACCGTAGCCACTGCATTATTTAAAAAATGAGCCAAAATGGGAAGCCAAATACTGCCACTCCAAACCAATAAATAGCCAAACAAAGCTCCTAAAAACATGCGTGGAAAGAAGCCATAAAATTGAAAATGAATGCCGCTAAATATTATTGCGCTTAACCAAATTGCTAAATGATAATTACCTGTCCAGCGACCCAAAATCTTTTGCAAACTTGCTCTAAATACCAATTCTTCGCCCAAAGCAGGAATAATAGCCAGCATTAAAACATTGAGAAGCAAAAGATTAAAAGAGTCCATCACAAGAAATTGTTTGGTCATTTGAGTCATTTCCGCCTCTTTAAGCCGCATCCAAGCCTCAACTTCCTTCAATGCTTCCGGTAAAACCATGTTTTTATTTGTTTCATTGATGAATTCCATCAAGGGACTCATGCTAAACATAATTGCTATGGTTAAAACAAACAAAAGGGGATTAACCTTTTTAAAGCTCAAAAACCCAATCCAGTTCTTACTTTCAGTCTTTGCAAAAATGATTGAAGCCACTACAAACATCCCAAAAGAAGAGAAAATTTGAATAATTCTAAGGATTTCAAGCGAAAAGGACCCATTAATAGCTCCTTGAGTAATAGAATCTACTCCGTAAACTGCAATGGAAATAATAAGGGCTAAAATGCTAAAAACAATTGCACAGCCTAGAAACAATAAAAATAATATAAGCAATGACCCTAAAGGATGACGCTCTTCTGACCCTGATTTAAACATGCTAATAATTTATTTGTAATTTTGCATTTACATGACCTAATAAAATCATGTAAAAATACAAGTTTGAAAGATAGCTAATGTCTGTAAAGATAGGAAATATAGATTTAGGGGAATTTCCACTTTTACTCGCTCCAATGGAGGATGTAAGTGACCCCCCATTCCGTTTTGTTTGTAAACAAAATGGTGCTGATATGATGTACACCGAGTTTATCTCTTCCGAGGGACTAATTCGTGATGCAGCAAAGAGTCGCGCAAAACTCGATATTTTCGAATATGAACGTCCCATCGGAATACAGATTTTTGGGAGTGAAATTGAAAGCATGAGCGAAGCAACACGTATTGCTACCTTAGCCCAACCCGATTTAATTGATATAAATTATGGCTGCCCAGTGAAAAATGTGGCCTGCCGTGGTGCTGGAGCAAGTTTACTCCAAGATATCGACCGAATGGTTTTAATGACCAAGGCAGTTGTGGATGCAACGCATCTACCAGTTACGGTTAAAACAAGACTCGGTTGGGACGACAATACCAAAAATATTCGTGAAGTTGCCGAACGATTGCAAGATGTTGGTATTCAGGCACTAACGATACATGGTCGTACACGCGCTCAGATGTATAAAGGAGAGGCCGACTGGACTTTAATACGTGAAATTAAGAGAAACCCGAGAATAAAAATTCCAATTTTTGGCAACGGTGATGTAAATTCAATTCAAAAAGCTGCCGATTGGCGCATGGAATATGAAATTGATGGCATCATGATTGGCAGAGCTGCCATTGGTTACCCATGGATTTTTAGAGAAATAAAGCATTTTTTTAAAACAGGCGAATATTTAGCAGAACCAACCATTGCAGAAAGAGTAGATGTTTGCAAAACACACCTTGATAAATCAATTGCTTGGAAGGGTAATAAAACCGGTATTTTTGAGATGAGAAGGCACTATGCCAATTATTTTAAGGGAATTCCTGATTTTAAAGAATATCGAATGAAGTTGGTTTCTCTCGAGAATATTGATGATATTTATTCTGTTCTGGAAGAGATTAATGAGCGTTTTCAGACTGAGGCGGTTTAATTTTATCGTTTATAAAAAATAAGATGATGGTAACCAAGATTACTGAAGGTGTTAAAGTGTCGGTAGAAACTATTTACCAGCCGGAATATTCAAATCCGGTTAATGAACATTTCATGTTTGCATATCGTGTGAAAATTGAAAACATGGGTGACTACACGGTGCAATTAATGAGTCGTAAATGGATCATATTTGATTCCAATGGCACAAAACGCCAGGTAGAAGGAGAGGGTGTTGTTGGACAACAGCCCATTATTGAACCTGGAGAAAACCACGAATATGTTTCAGGATGTAATTTAAAAACTGATATTGGAACCATGAAGGGTTCTTATGAGATGCTTAGAGTAGTTGACGGACAAAAATTTCAAGTTAAAATCCCCGAATTTCAATTAATAGCACTTTATAAATTGAATTAGAATTTTTCCCATAAAAAAGCCCCGAATAGATTTTTCATCCATTCGGGGCTTTTTATTTTAGAGCAAATTACTCTTCTCTTCTTCCCATCAACATGCTCGCATAATAAACTAAAGTAGCTAATGAACTTAAAGCCGCAACTACATAGGTCATTGCTGCCCACCATAATGCATCTTTAGCTTGATCGTTTTCCATCTCGGTTTGCATAATTCCGCGATTAGTTTGCAGCCAAGCTAATGCGCGATTACTTGCATCAAACTCCACCGGCAAAGTGATAAAAGCAAATAGGGTAACTACTGCTAAAGCCACAACACCAATGGCAAGAACGGTAATATTTCCTGAGAACATTAGAAGCATTACGCCAATCATTAATGCCCACTGCGTAATTTTTGAAGCCACATTTACTGCAGGCACAACAGCAGATCTAAACTTTAACCAGCTATAAGCCTTCGCATGCTGAACAGCGTGTCCACATTCGTGAGCGGCTACTGCTGCTGCTGCAACGCTTCTGCCATGGTAAACCTCCGGACTCAAATTTACTGTTCGATCTGCTGGATTATAGTGATCGGTTAATTGACCTTCCACAGAAATAATCTGTACATCAAAAACACCATTATCCTTTAACATTTTATCTGCGATATCCTTACCACTCATACCCGATAATAAAGGCATTTCGGTGTATTGCTTAAATTTACTTTTGAAACGCCATTGAACTGCAAAACTTACCACAGCAATGACTATCATTAAAATTATTCCCATCGTTTCTGTTTTTTAATAAATATCTGTCAAAAATTATTCCGAATAAAAATAATCACAAATATTTTATCTTTAAAAATATATGGAAAATACTTTTTCTTATTGGGAACAAGGGGCATTTTTTAAGGGTTTTGATGTGCTAATTATTGGAAGTGGGATTGTGGGACTTAGCGCTGCTCTGAATTTGAAATCCAAGAATCAGAAATTAAAAATAGGTATCCTTGAGTCTGGTTTTTTACCCTCAGGTGCGAGTACCAAAAATGCGGGTTTTGCTTGTTTTGGAAGTGTTTCGGAGCTAATTGATGAGCTAAACTCCTCGGGCGAAGATGAGCTACTAAAGCTCGTAGAAATGCGCTGGATTGGCTTGCAGAAATTGAGAAAAAATCTAGGCGACAAAGCAATATGCTTTAATCAGTTTGGTGGGTATGAGTTGTTCAGAAACAATGAGGCAGAACTAGCAAATTCATGCATAGAAAATATACCCTATTTAAATAAAATTCTTAGTCCCATTATAGGAACTACTGACATTTTTGCAGTTAATAATCATGAAATAGCAAGTTTTGGATTTGCAAATAGTACGCATCTTATAAAAAACAAGAATGAAGGTCAAATAGATACTGGTAAGATGATGCATGCATTGCTCTCAAAAGTTCAAGGGATGGGTATCAGTATTTTCAATAATTGCCGAGTAGAAAAAATTGAATATGATACGAAAGAGAAAATACTTATAAGCAATCAAGGAAGGTTTTTAACACGCAAGGTGATTCTAGCAAGCAATGCTTTTATTAAAGATTTATTTCCTGAGGTGGATGTTAAACCAGGAAGGGGCCAGGTTTTGATTAGTGAAGAAATAAAAAATCTTAAAATTAAGGGTTGTTTTCATTATAATCGTGGATTTACCTATTTCAGAAATATAGATAATCGGGTACTTTTAGGAGGCGCTAGAGACCTTGATTTTGAAGGGGAAGAAACTTATAATATGGGTATTACAAACACCATACAAAATGCTTTGGAAAAATTATTAGAAGAGGTAATTCTTCCAAATCAAAAGGTGAAAATTGAATCACGATGGAGTGGGATAATGGGATTTGGAAGTGAATTAAAGCCAATTGTAAAGGAATTGAAGTCTGGAATTTTCTGTGCGGTGCGCTGTAACGGAATGGGTGTTGCTATGGGGAGCCTACTTGGAGAACAGGTTGCTGAGCTAATCGATATTTAATTAATTATTTTTATAAAAAATCTTATACATGGATATTTACGCGTTAATTGCCGGTTTAATTATTATCATAGCTTTTATCTTTTATCGAACTAAGCCCAAAGCTATGGGAATAAATATGGCCGAACTTGATGAATTAAAGATTGCCAAAGCTAGAGCCGAAGAAAGGGGTGAAAACCTAAAAACCGAATTATCAAACTTAAAATTTGAATTAGAGTCTGAAAGGAAAAAACTTTCCGAAGTCTTACAATCTTTGGAAAGTTCACGTGCCTACTTAAAATCGCAACAAGAGAAAATTGATGAACAGAAGGAGGAAATTAGAAATAATCAGGAGAAATTTAATAAAGATTTTGAGCTAATTGCAAACCGAATTTTAGATGAAAAAACTAAAAAGTTCACCGAAGAAAATCGCCAAAATTTAGATATTATTTTAAACCCTTTCAAGGAGAATATTAAAGCTTTTGAAGAAAAAGTGGAGAAGGTTTACAAAGCGGAGTCGGATGAAAGAAATATGTTAAAAGGACATATCAATCAATTGATTGAGCAATCGAATCTCATGAATCTAGAGACTAAAAACCTCACCAATGCCCTAAAGGGCGATAATAAAAAGCAGGGGAATTGGGGTGAGATGATTTTGGAAAGGGTTTTAGAAAGATCTGGTTTGGTGAAGGATCGCGAATATAGAACACAAGCTACACATCAGTCTTCTGAAGGACAAAACTTCCAGCCGGATGTAATTATTGATCTTCCTGATGATAAACACCTCATTATCGACGCAAAAGTTTCATTAATTGCCTAT
>NZ_JBIIPN010000199.1:0-3719 GCF_044342615.1 Daejeonella sp.
CTAATGCCAAATTCCTTCTTAGCAACTACCGGAAAATCTAAATTGGTGATTTTCTTACTAAATAATTCTTTATGAAGAGACCATTCAGCAAGCGAAATTTCAAAAAATGAATTCTGTAAATCAGCTGCATTTGGGTTTTTCCTGCTTACACAAGAATATAATGAGGTTGGGATCAACGCGATTCCGGCTAAACCAGAAATTTGATGGATGAATTTACGACGGTTATTTGACATGTTTGATTGATTTTTATTTTTGAAATTACAATATTTATTATGATTCAGAAAATTTAGGGGATTTATCTTTCTAAAGTTTGTCATCTACATCCATAGATATCATTTTTGGGTCAGTTAGATGTAACAAAGCTATCATTTTTACAATATGCAATACTTTTAACCGTTTCTTTGTGAAGGTTATTAATGTGTTGATTTTTAATTTTGTATTGTTATCTATCAACAGTTTTTAAGGTGTATTTTTATGAAAATCCGTTCCGATTGGGGCGGATTTTTATTTTATGCCTTTTTCTTAAAAATGCTAATCAACAGAAAAATCAAGAATGCAAAACTTCCTAAAACTGCGGATTTTGCGATATAATCGCCATGTTTTACATAAAATGTAAATTCCTCGTTTAGGTTTATATCTTGTTTCAATGCCCCCGGCATCCACCATTTTGTTCTTTGTACGATGTTTCCTTTTTGATCAATGAATGCTGAAATACCTGTATTTGCAGCACGTGCCACCCAACGTCTTGTTTCAATTGCTCTCAACTTGGCATATTGTAAATGCTGATCTTTTCCAGAAGTATTACCCCACCAACCATCATTGGTAATTATCGTAATAAATTGTGCATCTTTTTTGATATAATCTGCCACATATTCGCCCCAAATGGATTCATAGCAAATAACAGGTGCCGCACCAATGCCACTTTGTGAATAAAATACGGAAGGTTCATCTTGCTTACCATAGCTACCTGATGATCCTCCAAATGCTTTAAAAAGAGGCTTTAAGAAAGATAAAGAATTGGAAAAGGGAGTTTGCTCAACGCCCGGGACTAATTTCGACTTATGATAAAATTGAAGCTTAGCAGAATTTTCTATGAGAACCGCTGCATTGAAAACATCGAAATAAATCCCCGATCTGCTATCGTATCTCGCTGTTTCAGTCTTTGCGCTGTCATAAATAGAGTAACTCTCAATCCCTGAAATTAGATTTCCATTTTTGTAATTGTTTAAGAATTCTTGAATTCTAATAAAATTGGAATCTTCTCTAAATGTTTTCTCTTCCGTACCCTTCGAAATAGCTGTTTCTGGCCATATGAAGAATTCTGTATTGCTTTGTCCGATGCCCTCCGAAAGCTTAATGAGCTTCTCCACCTGATCTGATGTAGACAATGACCCAAACTTTTCGTAGGGGTCTATATTGGGTTGTACCACTACTATATTTGCAGGATTTACCCTTTCTTCATAGTTAACATAGATATAAGTTGAGAGCAGTATTGGTAAAAGAATAAATATTGCTGTTGCTACCCGAAGCTTTATTCTTCGAACGCGTTCCAACTTAGTTTTAATGGCCAATCTGTTTTCAAAGAGTAGGATATTGGATATTAATATCCACAAAGTGCCGCCATAAACACCTGTATATTCATACCATTGAACCAAATAATGTGATTCAGCAAATCCATTTCCTAAATTCATCCAAGGAAAGGCTAGGTCCCAGCTTTGATGTAAATATTCATATCCTATCCAAAGACAAATAAATCCCACATAGCTCCAAATTTTACTCGTTACCTTTCTAAGTTGGAAATAAAGCCAAAAAGATAGAGCCATCAATAGGGCGGCTAAGAAAAATGGAATCTGTGAAATGATAAGCGCTAGCCAAACAGGCATTACCGCATTAAGTGAGTTAAAAACCCAATAAATTGAGGCTGTGTTCCAGATAAAAAAGCAAATTAAGGCAATGCGCCAAATTTGTTTGCCTTTCTTTTTTTCATCTGACTCAATGATGTTTTCTACCGCTTGAAATAGTGGGATTAAGGCCACAAGCAAAATCAAGGCAGTAAATGGTATTGGAGGCCAAGCTAGCCACAATAAAAATGCACTTAGAAGTGCCAGTTGATAATTCTTTTTCACTTATAATTGAGATAAAATATCTGCTTTCTTGCGTTCGTACTCCGCCTGACTAATCAATTGTTTTTCAAATAGTGTTTTTAACTTTTGAAGTTTTTGGATGATGTCATTTTCTGTCTGACTACTTTCTGCCGTGGTAAAACTATCCACCTCATCTTTTACCTCTATGTAGGAAGCATAATCGTCTGCTAAGTTCTCGTTTTGCATTACTGAGCCTATTCCTGGTGGAATCATTTTATATTTTTCCATTTGCTCATTACAAAATTGATACAGCTTTCTTGCTTGTACTTTCGGAATATAATCTATAACTACATTTTCACCTCTTTGTGGGACGATTATGAATTTGGAGCCTAAAAACCCCTCTTTGAAGGATACTTCCTTTACATCTGCCCAATAGAAAGTGATAAAATTGGTGGTCAAGCCTAGGTTTTCGGGAATGCAAAATACAATTCGCTTACTGCTCACGGCAATACTATCCGGATTAATCGTTACCCCAGGTCTTTTTTGTATCGCTAAATAAATTACAGGCTCATCCGAGCTGAGCATATCTTTTAATTTTGCCAAGACTTTCTCTGCGGTCTTAGCATCTTGTTCATCTGTTAAATACTGTTCTATCGACATATCTATATTTTTATTTACCTGCCACGCAAATTACGATTTCGCCTTTTAAGGTATGTGTTTCAAAATGTAATTTTATTTCTTCAAGTGTACCACGAACCGTTTCTTCAAACATTTTGCTGAGTTCACGTGATACGGAAGCTTGGCGATCTGTACCTAAATATTGTGCCAATTCCTCCAAAGTTTTTAGCAATCGGTGTGGTGATTCATAAAAGATCATTGTTCTTGATTCGTTCACAAGCTCTTTCATGCGTGTTTGACGACCTTTTTTTACGGGTAGAAATCCCTCAAATGTGAATCTGTCTGCTGCAAGTCCCGAATCTACCAATGCTGGCACAAATGCGGTCGGACCCGGAAGGCACTCCAATGGGATATCGTTACGGATAGCTTCACGAACCAATAAAAATCCCGGATCTGATATGGCTGGAGTGCCGGCATCAGAAATCAAGGCAATCTGCTTTCCCTCTTTTAAAAAGCGAATAACCTCCGTCACCGATTTATGCTCATTATGCTGATGATGCGAAAATATTTTTTTATCAATGCCAAAATGCTTCAATAATGGGGCACTGGTGCGGGTATCTTCCGCTAAAATAAGGTCCACCTCCTTTAAAATTCGAACAGCTCTGAAGGTTATATCTTCGAGGTTTCCGATGGGTGTTGGTACAAGAAAGAGTTTACCGCTCATGTATTTTAATTTAATTCGGTCAATAATCGAGGAAATTTCCTAAACCAAAGGCCAAACTCCAAAAGTTTATATCTTTGTATAAATTTATTAAAGATGCTGCAAGTTAGTTATATCCGCGAAAATAGGGAGGAAGTTTTAAATCGTTTATCGGTAAAGAATTTTAAGTCACTTGATTTAGTTGATCAAATCATAAAATTGGATGATGATCGCCGTCAAACTCAGACTCAGTTAGACTCCATTGCTGCAGAAGCAAATGCAAGTGCTAAGAAAATTGGAGATTTAATGCGTCAGGG
>NZ_JBIIPN010000050.1:0-17938 GCF_044342615.1 Daejeonella sp.
AAGATTCATTCATTATAAGGATAGATTGCGATCTGTCCTCTTACATATAAAATTCGTCTAAAGGACAGGTCGCGACCTGTCCCTACATATTTCCAAATACCTTATTCGAATACCTCATTGCTTCATTCCATATTTCCATGTTTAAGGAAAGTTTTTCACCTTTTGCCTCTAGGAATGAAATAAGGCTCTCTGTTGCGATATTTCCTGTCAGCTCATGTTTTGCCATTGGGCATCCTCCGAATCCCCTGAGGGCGCTATCAAAGCGTCTGCAGCCGCTATTCCAGCTTGCTTCTATTTTTTCATGCCAGTTTGTAGGATTGCTGTGCAAGTGAACTCCGAATTCAATATCGGGAAAGCTATTTACGAGGTGGGGGAAGAGGTAATTGATTTTTTCAGGATTTGATACCCCCGTTGTGTCGGCAAGTGATAATATTTTGGCTCCACGCTTAGCAAGTTCGCCAGCCCAATGCTCAACAATTTCATGGCTCCATGCATCACCATAAGGATTTCCAAATCCCATAGATAGATAAATCACGGCCTCTTTATTTGATTTACTGCATTGGTTTATTAATTCTTCAACTCGTAGCAATGATTCATTAATACTTGAATTGGTGTTTCTTTGTTGAAATGTTTCAGAAATCGAAAATGGAAAGCCTAAATAGGTAATTTGAGGGTGTTTTATGGCATTTTCGATTCCCAGTTTATTTGCTACGATAGCTAATAATTTGGTACCATCGGGTTTTAGATCGAGCTTTTCAAGGACTTCAATCGTGTCTTTTAACTGTGGAATAGCTTTTGGTGATACAAAACTTCCAAAATCAATGGTGTCGAAGCCTACCTTGATTAAGAGATTGATATATTCTGCCTTTATTTCTGTAGGGACAAACTCATGCAAGCCTTGCATAGCATCTCTCGGGCATTCAATTAATTTTGTCATTCTTAGCTTTTTAACAATTGTTTTATTGCTCGTCACCTCTTATTTTAAATATCATGCCATTAAGGTTCTCGCTCATGCGGATCTGACATGCTAATCTACTATCAAAATTCGCATCTGGAAGTGTATCAAGCATATCCATCTCGTCATTTCCCGCTTCCGGAAGTTGTTCTAAGCCTTTCAGTACTTGTACATGGCAAGTTGCGCAAAGTGCCATTCCGCCGCAAGTTGCCAAAATAGTATATCCTGAGGCTTTTAAAACCTCCATCAGACTTAAACTTATCTCTTCAGGAATCTCAACATCCTGTTGCTCTCCAGTTCTATCTTCAATGGTTATATTGATCATTTTAAAATGAATTTACGCCGTAAACGGTAGTGTATTTAAAACTTAGTTTTTGATCAGGGTACACGTATTTGAAAGCACTCTGAACCATCAAAGCAGACTCATGAAAACCGCATAAAATCAGTTTTAGCTTGCCAGGATAGGTATTGATATCACCAATTGCATAGATTCGCTCTACATTTGTCGAGTAATCAAACGTATTAACTTCTATGGCTGATTTTTCGATATTTAATCCCCATTCGGCTATTGGACCTAATTTGGGACTTAAGCCAAAAAGCGGAATTAAATAATCGGCTTCAATTGTTTTTTCGACTTGGTCTCTACCAATATAATAAACTTCCTGAAGATGGTTATTTCCTGAAATACTTAATAGATTGGATTGTAGAATTAAATCGATTTTTCCGGTACTTGCCAATTCATGGACTTTCTCGGCCGAGTCGGGTGCTCCACGAAAAGTATCACCACGATGAATTAAGGTTACTTTTTCAGCGATATCGGCCAGAAAGATAGTCCAATCGAGCGCCGAATCGCCACCTCCAGCTAAAACCACTCTTTTATTCCGAAAATGCTCAGGATTTTTAACCATATATTCTACTCCTTTACCTTCAAAATCAAGAAGCCCCTTTATTTCTGGTTTACGTGGCTCAAAGCATCCTAATCCACCAGCAATTACAACAACTTGACAATGCACCTTGGTGCCATCATTAGTTTCTACAATAATTGAACCATCAGCTTGTTTCTCTAATTTTTCAACTCGTTCTCCTAAGGTAAATCCAGGATTAAATGGTGCAATTTGCTCCATTAATCTTTCAACAAGTTCTTGAGCCTTAATTTCAGGATATCCCGGTATGTCGTAAATGGGTTTTTGAGGGTATATTTCCGATAATTGGCCACCAACCTGCGGTAATGTATCTATCAGGTGGCATCTCATCTTGAGTAAACCTGCTTCAAATACAGCGAAGAGTCCGACTGGGCCAGATCCAATTATACAAAGGTCTGTTGATATCATTTTATTTATTTCTTGGTTTAGATTGATTATTCACTTTCATTATCCAGATTAGTATAAATGGTGTTGAGAATTCTTTTTAGATTTAAATAATCATCTTCAGACAGGTTTTCCCATGCCTTCATACGTATTTCAGACATTTTAGGACTCCATTCCACAACGCGATTCCTTCCTAAATTAGTAAGATGAATATGAAATGATCGTCTGTCAAATGGGTGTATTTTTCTCTCTGTAAGTCCCTTACGGCACAAAAGATCAATGATTCTCGTTAGTGTAGGGTGGTCCTTACCAGTTATTTCGGCTAGCTGACTCTGATTTAGGTCGTTTTCGTTGTTTAGGTTCTTTAAAATTAACCATTGATCAACTGTGATGTCGTAATTTTCTGCATTAAAACGACGCTGAGCATATTGTTTTACCTTTCTTGCTGTTCTATCCAGCAAATAAGAATAGGTGCTAAATTTTTCTGTTGCCATACTTATTGTTAGTACAACAAATATCTATATAAAATTGTTATAAAACAAAAAAGCATCCGTTTTGCGGATGCTTTTTTGTTTTAATGAAAATTGTAATTAAACTTTTTCCTTTTCTTTAATGAATTCAACAACAAATGGTGTTGCTACGAATAAAGATGAATAAGTTCCGAAGATAACACCGATTAGCATAGCGAAAGAGAAGCCTCTTAATATTTCACCACCAAAGATGAAGATGATAAGAAGTACCGCAATGGTACAGATACCGGTGATCACTGTTCTACTTAAAGTGCTGTTTAGTGCGTTATTAATAACAGATGGTAAATCTTCGTTTTTAGAGTGGTGCTGACCAATATATTCACGAACACGGTCAAATACAACTACCGTATCGTTGATTGAGTAACCCATTACTGTTAGAATCGCTGCAACAAAGGCTTGGTCGATATCTAAGGAGAATGGTAACCAACCATTGAATATGGTGAATATTGCAAGTAAAACAAGCACATCATGCACAAGTGCAAGAATTGCTGCAAAACCGAATGCCATTCTTTTAAATCGTACTAAAATATACAAGAAGATTACTAAGATTGAGAAAATTACTGCCCAAATAGCTGAAGTTTTGATGTCGTCAGCTATGGTAGGGGTTACTTTTTGTGAATCTTTGATCTCATAATTAGGACTGATTTTTTTCAAGCCAGAAGCTAATTTCTCACTTACTTGATCATTAGCCTGATCAGAATTATCGTTGATAAGATAAGCAGTAGTGATTTTAACTTGATTTGATGAACCAAATGTTTTCACCTCAACTGCAGTACCAAATTCATCAACTAAGATTGAACGAACGTTTTCAACCTCTACTGGTTTTTCGAAGGCTACAAAATAAGCTCTACCACCTTGGAAGTCAACACCTAAGCTAAATCCTTGCGTAAATGCAGAGATTATACCAGCAACTATAATGGCAGCAGATAAGAAATAGAAGCGCTTACGGCCAGTGATAAAATCGAATTTAGAATCTTTAAATAGATTTTGAGTCGCTTTGATTGAAAAGTGAATTGCTTTTTTACCATCTAATAACCACTCAAATACTAGGCGCGAGATGAATATAGCTGCAAATAATGAGGTAACGATACCTATCATTAATGTGGTAGCAAAACCTACTATCGGACCTTGACCAAATACATATAGAATAACTCCAGTTAAGAAAGTGGTAATATTTGAATCTAGGATTGAAGGCATTGCTTTTCTAAAACCTTCTGTTATGGCTAATCGTAAAGACTTTCCTTCACCAATTTCTTCTCGAATACGTTCATAAATTAGAACGTTGGCATCAACCGACATACCTAATGAAAGTACGATACCTGCAATACCTGGTAAAGTTAAAACAGCACCTAAAGAAGCAAGAACACCCATTAAGAAGAATAAGTTGACGATTAGGGCAACATTTGCAACCCAACCGGCAGTACTGTAATACATTCCCATGAAAATAAGAATGAAAATAATACCTGCTATGGTTGAAAGTAAACCAGCTGAGATTGATGCAGCTCCCAATGATGGACCTACTACATAATCACTTACTATTTTAGCTGGAGCTGGTAATCTACCTGCTTTTAATACGTTTGCAAGATCTTGAGTATCTTCAATTTTAAAATTACCGCTAATTGAAGAAATACCATTTGGAATTTCACCTTGAACAGTAGGAGCAGAGTAAACAAGGTTATCTAAAACAATGGCTACACTTCTTTTATTGTTTGGATTGGCAGACGCTGCCGCAGTAATTGTACGCCATGAACGTGCTCCATCAGCATTCATTACCATCACAACTTCAGGATTCCCACGTTGATCGTAGTCAGAACGTGCATCAGAAATTACATCGCCTTCTAATGCCGGACCGCCAGCTAAATTGCTTGTTTTTAATGCATAAAGTTCAAACACTTTACTTTCTTCAGAAATTGCTTTAACTCCCCAGTATAATTTTATGTTTTGTGGAATTACAGCTCTAACTGCAGTTGACGAAAAATAAGAATTAATTTTTGCAGTATCTTTTAAGGCTGCATACCCAACTACTGGGCCAGGCTGTAAATTAGTTTGACCATCTTGTCCTTGGAATGTTGCAGGATTTAACAAGGCAAACAAAGGATTTTGTTTAGCTTGCTCAGCTTGTAATTTGCTTTTAATTGCTGCGCTATCCGTTGCATTGCTGTCTTTTTTTCCTAATGCAGCAAGTTTACTCTTAGAAGTATCTTGAGCAGCAGTAGTTTTTGTTGTATCAGTACTTTTAACTGAACTCGCTAAAATGCTGTTTACATTTTGAAGTAAACCAAAAATCTCTGAATTATCATAAGTTTCCCAAAACTCAAGTTTTGCAGATCCTTGTAATAATTTACGAACACGATCAGGCTCATTAACACCAGGTAATTCGATTAAAATTCGATTAGTACCCTGTTGTTTCTGGATATTTGGAGATGTAACACCAAATTTATCGATACGTGTACGAAGAATATTGAATGATAGGTCAATCGCACCATCGGCAGCTTTTCTTAAGAAATCTAAAACAGCCTTATTGTCAGCATCAACTTTTAAAGTTGCTGAATTTTCTTTAGTTGCAAAAATAGTTGCAAGTCTTGAATTGGGACTAAGTTTTTCATATTCTCTACCAAAAGCTGAGATAAAATCTTTATCACCTTCAGCGGTTGCTTTTTCAGCATTTCTAATTGCTGCATTGAAATTTGCATCAGTGCTGTTATTGGCTAGGTTACGTACCATTTCACTTAATGAGATTTCCATGGTAACGTTCATACCGCCTTTTAAGTCGAGCCCTAGAGGAATTTCACGTTCTTTAGCGTATTGATATGTGATGTAATCTAAGCTACCAAACACCGGTACAGAGGCTACAGAATCAAGATAATTCTTTTCTTTTGTAACATCTCCTTTTGAAAACTCCTTGGCTTCTTTTTCAACTTTATTCGCTATCCATGTGAACGAAAGTGAATACAAACACGCGATTGTGAGCGCTATTGCTGCGAATTTTATTAATCCTTTACCTTGCATTTTATTTTAATTGTCTGTTAATGTTGATTTAAGCCTATTTTGGTTAAGACGCCAAAGCTAATTAAATTTTTGTTTTTTGGAATAGTTCTTTAGCAGAGAAATGAAAAGATATGTTAAATCTTGTCATATTTTTTGAAATTATAGTAATAAATATTCTTTTCATCTGGTTCATGGGGCTCATTTGAGCTTTCTTTCCATAGTTTTTTGTCTATTTCGGGAAAGAAGGTATCCGCAAAGAAATTATTTTGAATAACTGTTAAATAAAGTGTGTTAGCTATATCTAATGATTGTTCAAATATTTGAGCACCACCAATAATAAATATTTCTTGTTCATTTTTACACAATGAAATTGCATTTTGAAGTGAATCGCAGACCTCTACACCATTAATTTCAAGGTCTTCTTGGCGACTAATCACTATATTTCTTCTATTGGGAAGTGCTTTTCCAATAGAATCGAAAGTTTTTCTTCCCATTATTATAGGAAAGCCTGTAGTTATCTTCTTAAAATGCTGTAAATCGGCAGGTAGGTGCCAAGGCAATTGATTGTTTTTTCCAATCCCATTTTTTTCATCTACAGCTACAATTAGGCTTATTTTCATGTTTTAAATGGCTACAGCGCCTTTAATGTGTGGATGAGGATCATAATTTTCTAAACTGAAATCTTCAAATTTAAAATCGAAAATATTTTTTATATCTGGATTTAGTTTCATTTGTGGTAATGGACGGCAATCACGACTTAATTGAAGCTTTGTTTGCTCAAGATGATTATTATATAAGTGAGCATCTCCTAAGGTATGAATAAAATCGCCAACTTGAAGATTACAAACTTGGGCAACCATCATGTTAAGTAGGGCATAGGAAGCAATATTAAAAGGAACTCCTAAAAAGATATCTGCACTTCTTTGATAAAGTTGACAGCTTAATTTTCCCTCTGCCACATAAAACTGAAAAAAACTATGGCATGGAGGAAGTGCCATATTTTCAATCTCTGCCACATTCCATGCAGATACAATTAATCTTCTAGAGTCAGGATTCGATTTTATTTGATTAATAACCTGACTAATCTGATCGATATGGCCTCCATTTGGTGTTGGCCATGATCTCCATTGTGAACCATAAACCGGTCCTAGTTCTCCTTTTTCATCTGCCCATTCGTCCCAAATACTCACTCCATTCTCTTTGAGATAGGCGATATTAGTTTCTCCCTTTAAAAACCAGATTAATTCATGTATAATGGATCTAAGGTGAACTTTCTTTGTAGTTACCAATGGGAAGCCTTCTTGTAAATTAAAACGCATCTGATAACCAAAAACACTAATGGTGCCTGTGCCGGTACGATCATGTTTTTGAGTTCCATTTTGCAGAACATGCTGCATCAGATCAAGGTATTGTTTCATGTATGATGATAGATGTTAAATTCTTCTAATTATTTTCTTGCTAAAAATCAAATATCAGCAAATAAAATATTAATGTACTTTTGCAGGTCTAATTTTTTTTATAAAAGTAGCGATCTTTAGAATATGATTACCTTCCCAAATGCAAAAATAAACATTGGATTAAATATTCTCAGTAAAAGGGAAGATGGTTACCATAATTTAGAAACTATTTTCTATCCTATTGGTCTTAGGGATGGTCTAGAGGTTGTTGAGTCAGACAGTCTTTCTTTTTCTTCATCTGGTATAGAAATTCCCGGAAACGAAATGGATAATCTTTGCGTCAAGGCTTATCATCTTTTAGCTAATGATTATAAGCTTCCTCCTATTCATATTCATTTGCATAAGCATATTCCGATTGGTGCAGGATTAGGCGGTGGATCTTCAGATGCTTCATTTTTTATCAAATTAATGAACGAAAAATTTGAAATAGGTCTTGATTTTTCTAAAATGGAGGATTATGCCTCACAGCTGGGATCTGATTGTGCCTTCTTTATTCAAAATAAGCCTTCTATTGCCTTTGCTAAGGGCGATCAATTGCAAAATATAGCTTTAGATCTTAGTAAATACTTTTTGGTTTTAATAATGCCTCCAGTACATGTATCTACAGCAGAGGCTTATCGAGGAGTAATTCCTCATTCCGTTACAAATTCTTTAATTGAACTAATTAATTTACCAATTGAAGCATGGAAGGCGACTATTAAAAATGATTTTGAAACATCTGTTTTTGATCAATATCCTATTGTTGGTGAGATAAAATCAAAGCTTTATCAATCAGGTGCTTTATTCGCATCTATGAGTGGGAGTGGAGCTTCAGTTTTTGGAATATTTAGGGAAAAAGTTCAATTAACTGAGTTGGAAAAAGATAATCAAGTTTTTTACGGAGTGTGATAATCTTAATTTAATTAATCTACTAAATACACCCCTGTTTAATATTAATTTCCTAAAATTAAAAAGCCCCAGCTATTGCTGAGGCTTTAATTAATTTAATTGTA
The DNA here is from genome assembly GCF_044342615.1 of Daejeonella sp. Taxonomy (GTDB): domain Bacteria; phylum Bacteroidota; class Bacteroidia; order Sphingobacteriales; family Sphingobacteriaceae; genus Daejeonella. The sequence continues at coordinate 8,230 of NZ_JBIIPN010000050.1, forward strand.
TTTTATTGATCCCACCATAATTTAGTAGTTCTAGCTACACCAGCAGGAACATTAGTTCCATTTTTGCTGCGTTCACCTAAAGGATAATCTAATCTTCTAATAAATGAAGTAAGAACAGCATTTTGAGGCAAGGTGAAGTCTTTGTACTTGAAATCATATCTACGAGCATCATTAAATGCTTCTGGATTTAAGTAGGTGGATACGTACTTTTCCTTAAAAATAAGATCTTTTGTCAGGTTTGCTGCACCCACAGCAACTCTTGCATCAGCTAAGTACGCGTCGCGTTCGCTTGTTGGGACTTGTAACTTATCCATATTGGCACGAATACCTGCTAAATAAGCTGTATAAGCTCTTGATGGGTCTGTTGCCAATGCAGCTTCTGCCTCAATAAATTTAAGCTCGGCGAAGGTCATAATTAACAAAGGCGAAGTGTCGCTTGTCCATGGTGAATTAAACGAAATATAGTTCTCATCTTTAGTTGTGTTATTGAAAGATCCATTGATTCTGTTTCCAGCACCATTTACTGTTCCAATGTATAGTGGGTAAGTAGGATTTCCAGGAACAACGGTAACATCTGTGATTCTTTTGATTCTTGGATCAAAGAGTCCGTATGTTTTACCATTTAAATGATCAACAAACTGCTCGGATAGCCAGCCTCCTAGAGTTAAAGCTGCATTGTTTCTTGAAACAGTAGCCCAATTATTACGCAAAACAAAGGTTGCCATTCCAGCATCATCCGCATTTGAAGAATAAGAATTTCCAACAGCAGTTAATACAGAAGTAGCGTTAAAGGTTGATGTTTTACTTGTCTTAATTAGAAGTCTAGCTTTTAATCCATTTGCAGTTTTTAACCATCTTGAACGGTCGCCAGCATGAATAAGATCACTTGCAGCAGCTAATTTAATTGTTGCAGTAGTTTTGGATAGCTCTGTAATTGCTTCATCTAGAAGAGTTAATGAAGCTGTGTATAAAGCCTGATCGCTATCATATTTAGGCGTAAAATTATTTGGATTAAAAGCTTCAGAATATGGAGCTGCACCCCATAAATCATTAACCATCATTAGGTTATAAGCCATCAATACATTTGCAACACCTAAATATTCACTTGAGCCTTGTTTTACCGCTAGCTTCTTCAATTCGTTTACATCCGCCATAGCGAAATAAAGCGCATCCCACATACCGGTAAAATCAATTGTTTCATAAATGTCACTAGCCGATGAAGCAGTAGGATTTGCTGTATATTGAACATATGGTGCAACAGTACTTCCAACAGTAAAATTGTTTAAGCCAGCTTTAGCTGTTGAAGTTGATAATAGAGCGGGTAGAGTAGCTTCTGAAACCTGATTAGGATTAGTGCTTAGCTCATCAAAATATTCTTTACTGCATCCTTGAAAGGTTAATGCAGCTCCAATAATTAAGATTAGGGAGTTTTTATATATTTTATGCATCATCATAATCTTTAAAATCCAACATTAAGTGTAAATAAAAATGTTCTGGCAGCTGGGTATGTCATACCTGCAGCACCATCCACATTGCTACCGCTATCTGCAGATATTGACTCAGGATCAAGTCCGTAATAGTCAGTACGCAAGAATAGGTTATTGCCAGTAATTGAAATATTCGCATTACGAATAGTTTTCGTTGGCAACCATTTTGAAGGTAATGAATAAGAAATACTTGCAGAACGCAGGCGAATCCATGATGCATCTTGTACAAAAGGTTCAGAAAGTGATCTGTGGTATAGTCTGTAATATCCTTCCCCATAATTTACGCCATCCGGTCCTAAACCTTGATTTAACCAAACTGATTTAGTATTTTCTGTACCATCAGCTAGCTTACCAGGGAAGGTAAAGAATGACCTACGATTAGCTGTATAATCTGCAATCCCGAATGCGGAATTAAAGTTTTCTAATCTATTGAATTTCTCAAAGCCCCAGCGTGCATCAATTAATGTTGAAACAGTTAATCGCTTGTAGGTGAAATTATTTGTAAATCCACCAATCCAATCAGGCTGTGAATTTCCAAGCAATTTTTGTCTTGTTAATGAAGAAATTGGGAATCCATTAGCTCCAATCAATAATGGTAATGATTTATCTGTACGCATTGGATCTTCTACATTATTGCCTTGATAACGTAGGTAATATGAACCATAGATATTTCCGTATGGTTCTCCAGGAATAATTTTAAATGTAACCGGTGAATTGATGTAACCTCCGGTTGGAGCTCCATAAATTATTTCACTTAATCCCTCTTTAAGACTTATTACCTTGTTTCTGTTAGCAGAAAAATTAAGTGTTGCGTCCCAAGTAAAGTCTCTTGTTTTAATAGGTGTACCACCTAAAACAAGCTCAATACCTTTATTGCGAATTGTACCTGCATTGATAGAAGCAGTCACATAGCCAGTTGTTGAAGAAACTTGTGCTCTAGTAATTTGATCCTTACTTAATGAGTAATAATACGTAAGGTCAAAATTTAAACGATTTTTCAGGAATGACATTTCTAGACCCGCTTCATAGGTGTCTGTAAATTCAGGTCTTAAGTTCAAATCCCCTAAATTAGAAGAGATAGTTAATCCTGTTACTCCAGTAGGTAACCCACTATAATTAGAGAAGCCAGTAGATGTCGAATATGGAGATGCATCTTTACCAATTTGAGCATAAGATAATCTCAATTTACTTTGGCCGATAAAGGCTGGTAGTTTAAGATTGTCTGAGAAAACATAACTCAAACTCGCTGATGGATAAAAGAATGATCTATTAGCTGCCGAAAGTGTAGATGTTACATCATTACGACCAGTTACTGTCAAGAATAAGTAGTTTTTATAATCAAAAGTAGCCTCACCAAAGAAACCATTAGAGCGGTATTCATTCATGCCTTGTGAAACAGCTAGTGTTTTTGCATTGACTAACCTGAAATCATTATAAATACTTAAAACGCTACCTAATACACCATTGTCTTTAGTACTTCTATCATAAACTTCGTATCCTAAACGGAGTGTTCCATTTATATTTTTTGTGATTTGTTTTGTAGCGGTTGCCAATAATGTAGAGTTAATTGCTCTATAAGTAGTTAGATACTCGCCAACAAAACCATCAGCATTGTCATAAACAGCTTCACCTGGTATTCCTCTTCTACCAGGAGCAGTACGTTTACGATTATCCGTATAAGTATCAACACCAACACGATAGTTGAAATTCAACCAGCTTGTAGGAGAATAACCTACATTTGCACCAGCTATATAACGATTAACATTGTCTCTCAATCTATTTGTTGCAGCTCCAAAAATCGGATTGTTAGTTCCTCTCCACTTTTGTGTTCCATCTTCGTTGATATAATCTCTTACATCCCAACGTCCAGAATAATAGGTTAAACTTTCTCCATAACGATCTGCATCAAAACGATAACCGCCAGAATTATTGAAACCCATATTTACTCCTGCAGTAATTTTTGGACTAATCTTAATGTCGGTATTTAATCTTGCTGATAGGTTCTGGTAATCAGTAAATGGTAACATTCCATCGTGATTGAACTGAGATACTGATGAAAAGAATTTAATAGCTTCTGAGCCACCAGTAACTGAAACTGTATTTCGTAGCTGACTACCAGTATCAAATGCATTTTTGTAATTCTCGAAAAGCTGATCTGGATGAGTTGGGTCAATTGCTTTAGCTTCAGCGATTGTTGGCCCCCAAGCCGGACCTAGTCCGATTGGTTGATAAACCCCAAGAATACCCGCAGTATATTCTGTTTGTACAGCTGGAGTTTTATTTACATTTTCAAAACCATATGTGCTTGTAAAGTTGGTTCTAATTCCGGTGCCTTTTCCTTTTTTAGTTGTAATTATTACAACACCATTTGAACCTCTTAATCCATATAAGGCCGTTGCAGCACCACCTTTTAAAATATTGATAGTTTCAATATCATCTGGGTTAATATCCGATGCTCTGTTTCCCACTGAACGAACATTGGCTCCTGCTCCAGATCCTTGGGTTGAGGTTGAATTGTCAATTTGAATTCCATCAATCACATACAATGGATCATTTGAAGCAGATGCATCTATGGAATTAATACCTCTAATACGAATATTAGCACCTTGTCCAGGGCCACCACCAACACTAGAAATAGTTGCACCGGCAACTTTACCTTGTAGTGCATTCAAAATATTAGGTTGTCTATTAATGTTCAGATCCTCAGATTTTACACCTTGAGCGGCATATCCTAATGATTTTTGTTGACGTGAAATACCTAAACCAGTAGTTACAACCACTTCTTCGAGTTGCTTACTGTCATTATTCATTTTTACATTAATAGTACTTTGCGTTCCAACACGGATTTCTTGTACAGAAAAACCGATGAATGCAAAAACGAGGGTCGCGTCATTGTTTGGGACCTGAATGCGGTAATTTCCATTTGGGTCAGTTGTGGCCCCGGTACTTGTACCTTTTACCCGAATGCTTACTCCAGGAAGGGTGGTTCCATCTTCAGCAGCGGTAACCGTGCCTTTTATTTCTCTAACCTGTGCGCTAACACTGATAGTCAGAAATAATAAAATAGGCAGAAAAAAAAGTCTGGTTTTTTTCATAAAAATAATTTTTGATAAATAATAGTGGAAATTAGAAAAAATAATAGACAAAAAAGAAAATTCATTACATTTTCATCACACAGATATAAGAATTATTGTTCGAGATAACTATATGGATTATAATGGAATAAAATTTAAATCATTGAAAATATAGGGCAGGAACGTGCTCGCTATTTAATATACTCACGATCTTCATCGCTTAACCTACTGCTTTCTTTGTTGTCATTAGGATTAGTAAACTCATCTTCATTATCCTCCAAATCTTCATGTCTATTCGGTTTTTTACGTGGCCTGCCAGCAATATATCCCACAATTGCTCCAAGTCCGAACATGAACCCTAAAACTGCTAATTTTGGAATCTTAGCATTTCCAAAAATCCAAAATTGAATTTCATCGGTATTGTTCATTAATATGACAGTAACCAATACAGAAACGATAATAATAAAAATTGTTTTGAATGACATGTGATCTATTTTGTAAACTCGAATATCGGATTTTGCTCGAATAATTTGCTAATAATTATTTTTTTTGCTATATTATTGTTGTAAAAATATTTGCGCCTGATAAACACTAATTAATATTATAGGTAAATCCCAACTCAAAAATCGGCTTTTTTCTACTGGTTTCATTTGAGAATATTATTTTCCCGGCAAGTTCAAAATCTGGAAGATAAAAGCGCATTAAGTTCATATCAGCACTCAATTCAAATCCGTAGCTACGTGCATAAAATTTTGATTTCTTTCCAATATTCTCAAAATCTGTAAAAAGTCCTCCCTTAACTCTTTTAATATAGGCTATCGGACCAATTTCAGCATCTGGGTAAAATAAGGGAAGCTTATAATCTAATAAAAGTGTATTTCTTAATTTAGTGCTCGTATTTAAGTTATTATAGCCACTAATTCGTGGAATTTCGATGTTGAAAGCATATGCTCCATCGCTATTTTGATAATTAAAGCTAGCTTGAAAGGAATGATTTTGTAAAATCCCCGGACTATAAAACATAGTTCTTAATGCAATTAGGCGTCCACTCAGCTGCGATTCAAATGGTAAATGAAAATAAGATAGAATTAAGTTTTGTCCCCATTTTGGTGCAATATCCCTCGAACTTCGCTGCGTGTTACTCCTGAAATATGCTGTATATTTTATTGGAAATCTAAGCTCATCAATGAAATTCCCTGGTTTATTCTGTATTTCATAACGTGAAGTATAACTAGTTGAACTTAAAATACCTAAATTATAGGTTTTGTTCAGCCTATTGAAAGTGAAAGGTATATTCATTTCCATTTCAACAAAGTTTTCACGCCAATTAATTGGAATTATATTATTGTTTTGTCTAAAACTAGCTAATTGAGCACGATTAATGTATTTTAAATTAAATATAGGATAGAACCGTTTATAGCTAATTTCTGCCAAATACTCATGTCTTCGCAAGCTTGAATTATATTGATAGCCTGTGTGAAAATCAAAAGTGTTTAGTTTGTTATTCGATTTTAATTTGAAACCAATTTTTTGGTCATTAGTGCTATTGCCTTCTTCAAAAATGGGTGATAGGCTATGGAAATAAAAGAGATTACTAGTTTCCTGAAATTTTTTGCTTTCATATTTTAATTCAGGAATACTGTCTAATAACGAGGAATTGGATTCTTGTAAGATTATTGGTGCAGCGTAATCTATGAAGGTATTCTTAGTCGCAAAATCGATTTTATGACTAATTTCAAACGGAATCGATGTGATATCGTAGCCTAATGCTTCATAATTACTGAATAGTATGCTATTGCTGTTGGTATGATAGGAGGGACTAGAAGAACCATATTTTGCATTGCTCAATGCTGTGATTTTGTTTGTGCTGGGTTCTAAACTGTAAATATTGTTTATTCCGTTGTAGTGGGCTCGAAAAAGTATGATGCTGTTGGCGTATATTGGTCTACTAATTTGTTGTTTGTCGAGTGCTAACAAATATTTGCGAATTCCCGTGGTTAAATCAAATTCTAAAAGCGAGGATCCTTCTTTGCTGCTCACGCTGCATACAATTCTATTGCCATCTTTGCTATAGGAGGGCATTTGGAGCGCTTGTTTGGTATTTGGCATGTGCTCATTGATAATTTCACCCGACTCGGAATCTAATTCAACCAGGAGGCTCTTATTGTCTTCTTTGATCATTACAGCTACCACTCTAGTTCCATCCGCCGAAAGTGCAGGAGAAAAGAGCCTACTTCTATGAGTTATTTGTTTATATGCTCCGCTTTTTAAGTCTAGAATATTTATCACATTGTAAGTCCGTTTAAAAAATCTTTTGTCGAATCTTATTTCATCCCAAACAATTTTGCCTGCTGCATAATTAAAATTTGGTTCAGTTTGAAAACCGATTCTTTTGATTGTTTTTTCATTACCCTTTTCGTCTATTAAAATTATGCTCGGGGTTTCTGTAAGACTTTGCTTTAAAGCAATAATTTCTCTGTCAGATATTCGGACAGGGAAGAGGTAGTCGCTAGGTAATGAATCTTTTCTTTTATTTAAAATTGGGTAGGACTTAGCGTTAATTTCACTTTCTTGTTTCTTCCATAAATTTTCAATTTCACTTATTGTTGAGTCATGGAGTGTTTTGCTATTCATTCCTGTAAATTTCTTGATTGAATTACTTAGGTTATAAGGACGCAAAGGACTTCTCGAAATTCGTGTTAAAATACTATCCATAATTCCTTCACCATAATCTCTTCGAAGTTTGCTAGTCATGAAATAGCCCAATTGATAATAGCCAGGTGTTCTGTCTTTGAAGGATCCAAAATAGTTTTTAGAGTAGGAGTATTTTTTTGAGCTTAGTGTATTTGTCTTTAAAAACAATTCCCATTCTGGAAGTCGCCCGCGGCCTGCATGGCTAAGTGCAGTTTCAATACCAACAGCATCACCCTCATAGAACCAGGGAGGGAGGGAGATGCCAAAAATTGCGAGAGCTAACTCTTCAAAAAATGGAGCTTTAAGATTTGGGTTAAGCTTATCAAATTGTACCACATGGCGGAGCTCGTGAATAGCTAAGCTATTGAGCCAATCTTGGAAGTCGATGTTTTGAGGCGAGGTAGTAAAAAACTCAGATCGGCGTGGCGCAAGCTGAACGAAGCCATTAGAAATAAGCGATTGGTTTTGCAAAATGATGGAGATTTTTCTTGGCTTAGTATTTAATGATTTACTAACGGCACCTACAACATGCTCCAAAGTATTTGCCATTCTTTGAGCTTCTATCTCGAGTTCGGTAGGGTAGATGATTTGAAAATTGGTGCTGTTAATTTGTAACCATTTTATGCTCGGTGGGTTCTGTTCTGCACTAAATATTTGTGAAAAAACATCTGTTGAATATGTACTTGATATAAATATACATAAAGTACTGATAAATAGATATTTAAGTTTATATAATTTCATGATTAAATCAATTTGCTAAATATTTTAGTCCGATGTCGTATTTTGACAATTCTTTATATTAATTATGATTTCAAATAAAATTCATAAATAACTGATTATTAATAAATTATGTTTTATAAATTCAAGGTTTAATTTATATACAAAAATGATTTTTTCTTAAAAAAAGAGGCTTTTTTGAGAAAATTTGAATGTTGAAATATAGCAAAATTTTAAGGACATTATTTCAATTAAATTGAATGATATTTTTTAAGATATGAAAATTTAGGTGCAGATTGTTGAGAGTATTTTGTAGTAAAAACTCCGCTCCTATTTTATAAATTTTGATTAAATATATTTTGAAATATTCAGATTAAATTAGAACCTTATTTATAAATTATCTTTCGAATTCTGAGTTTCAATGTTCCATTTTCTCAAGGTCTTTGAATACAGCGCCTTTTAATTTTTACAGAATGTAACTAACCATAAAATGGATTGTTTTTTCTCTGGTGAGTAATGATGAAAAACGAGGTCTTAAATGGCTTTATAATTGTTTAAAATAGGATGATAAATGAGATTATTTTCGACTCGTTTATATATATATGATGCAGATTTGATTTGAAATTTTTTCAAATTATTGCATTTTTCCTAATCCTATTTGTGAGGGTACTTAGTGTTTTTTTTTGATTGTTTTATTTTCCAGATTTTGTTAAAATCTTTCTAGTATTTATATTTTTTATATAGGGAAATAAAAAGATGGTACCTAAAATTAAGAGAGCTCCAACATAAAATCCTAGTGTCATTTGCTCCTTTTTCCCGAAGAAAAGAAACGCTAAAATGATGCCATAAATGGGCTCAAGATTGGTTATAAGCGCCACTTTAAATGCTGATAATTCTTTCATAACTGCAACGCCAGAAACGTATGCAACAGAGGTACAAACCGTTCCCAAGACAAATAAAAATGCAAAATCTGTTGGATTGAGGCTCACAGGAGCCTTCAGTCCTTCTGTAATTAATAAATAGATAGAAACCCACACCCAAGCTCCAATAAGCTCATAGAAGCTTATAATGGCTGCTGGGCGATTTTGTATTTGTTTTGAATTTATAATGGAGAAAATACTGGCAAAAAAAGCACTTAATAAACCGCAAATTATTCCGAATGTGTATTTAGATTCAAACTTAAAAATCATATAAATTCCGAAAATTATAAATAATCCGGTTAAGATTTCAAGCTTCGAAATCTTTTGTTTTTTTAAGATTGGTTCTAATATTGCCGTGAATAATGTTAGTGATGATAGGCTCACTAAGGCCACCGAAACGGTTGAAGACTTAATTGATTGAAAGAATAAAATCCAATGTAAAGCAACGATTGCACCAGTAAAAAAAAGCTTTAAAAAGGTTTCTTTTGAAACCTTAATAGGGGTCTTTTTATATAGAAAATAGGCATATAAACTTACAAAAGCTATCAATACCCGATACCAAACAAGGTAGGTAGCATCAATAGAAATAACAGCTCCTAGGATACCTGTAAATCCCCAAATAAATACGGTTATGTGTAATATAATGAGGTTACGGCTAATCGGAGTTTTTGAAGATGGCATATTGTATTATTTTGGAGCTTTTATTAATAAATATACGCCTAGCATCCCAAAAATTACATTGGGAATAAATACTGCAATTAGCGGCGGTAATTCCCCTTTCAAAGCAAACATAGTGGCAAATTGTATAAATATAATG
>NZ_JBIIPN010000043.1:0-19710 GCF_044342615.1 Daejeonella sp.
GTGGTAATCCAATGCCGCCACGTACTTTTCTAGAAGATAAAGATACTCCCATGAGTGTTAAAATAAAGGCTGATAATGGATAAACAAAGCGCTTATATTTTTCTAATTGAAGGTCTACCATCACACCAGTACCTCTAATTTCTTCCTTCTTGATGCGGTCGTTTAATTCACGCATATTCATCGCCTGATATATATTATCATATATTTCAAAGTCCTTTGGGCGCATATCAAGGGTAGTATCTTTGATAGTTCCAGAACTCATACTTTCCCTCAAGCCGTCTATTTTTCTAAGCGAATAATTCTCAATTTTCCACTTTGATTTAAGCGAATCCCATGTGATTTTATCTGCTGTTAGCTTTTCTTTTAAATTATCTCCTGAGAATTTTTCCAGAATAAATTTATAGCCTATTTTTTGGTTATTATCAAAATTTTCGATGTAAACGTAGCTATTCTTATCAATTTGCATATGCGTAAACATCTTTGAATTATCTGCCTTCGGATTTATATAGGTGTTTTCAAAATCAATTTTTAACTGGTTAGTTTCAGGAATAATGAAAAGGTTAAAGATTAAAGTGACTAAAAAAATAACCGTTGAAGATATTACATAGGGGCGAAGGAATCGTTTAAAACTAACACCACTACTTAAAATGGGTACAATTTCGGTCTGGTCAGCCATTTTTGCCGTAAAAAAAATAACAGCAATGAAATTTATAAGTGGAGAAAGAAAGTTTAAATAAAAAGGAATGAAACCGGCATAATAGCTAAATATTATTTCAGAGATAGGCGCCTGATGTTGCAAAAAATCGTCAAGTTTCTCAGAAACATCAAAAATGACAATAATCACAGTAAAAATGGCTAGGGTAAATGAAAATGTACCTAGGTATTTTTTTATGATGTACCAGTCAATTATAGTGATCATATCTTACAAACGTTGCGCTAATTTAACAACCATTTTATTTTTCCATTCTGTAAATTCTCCAGAAATTATCTTTGCTCTTGCTTCATTCACAAGCCATAAATAAAAGTGCAGGTTATGTAAAGTAGCAATTTGTGCTCCTAAAATTTCTTTTGAATGAGTTAAATGTCTAAGATAAGACTTAGTATAATTTCTATCAGCAAAAAGATCGCTATCTTCTTCAATTGGAGAGAAATCATTCTTCCAACGCTCATTTTTAATGTTTATGATTCCGTTTTTAGTAAATAGCATACCATTTCTAGCATTTCTGGTTGGCATCACACAGTCGAACATATCTATACCGAGCGCAATATTTTCTAATAAATTAATTGGAGTCCCTACACCCATTAAATATCTTGGTTTTTCTTTGGGAAGGATATCGCAAACAATTTCGGTCATTTCATACATATCCTCTGCTGGTTCACCCACAGATAAACCACCAATGGCATTACCTTCACGTTCAAATGAAGCAATTACTTCGGCCGATTGTTTTCTAAGATCTTTATATACAGATCCTTGTACAATTGGGAATAATGTTTGATCAAATCCATAAATAGGATCAGTAGTGTCAAATCGATCGCAACAGCGTTTCAGCCAGCGGTGTGTCATATCCATCGATCTTCTAGCATAACCATATTCACATGGATAGGGTGTACATTCATCAAAGGCCATGATGATGTCCGCACCTATAATACGTTGAGTATCCATTACCGATTCGGGTGTGAATAAATGCTTGGATCCATCAATATGGGATCTAAATGTTACACCTTCTTCTTTTATTTTTCGCACACCCGACAAAGAATAGACCTGATAGCCTCCGCTGTCTGTAAGAAGTGGTTTATCCCAACCATTAAATTTATGTAGTCCCCCTGCTAATTGCAAGGTTTCTAGTCCCGGGCGCAAATACAAATGATACGTATTTCCAAGTATAATTTGGGCTTTAATATCGTTTGCAAGTTCATGCTGATGTACCGCTTTTACCGAACCTGCAGTACCAACCGGCATGAAAATAGGGGTTTGTATCACACCGTGAGCAGTTGTTATTTCACCTGCACGTGCCTTCGAATTTTTATCTTCTGCCTCTAGTTTAAATTTCATTGATCCTTTATAATGCAGGCAAAAATAGCAAAATATAAACTGCTCCCGTGCTAAGCTTAAATTTAGAGTAGTATATTTCTTTTATTTTATAATTAATGCCAATAGTTCGGTGAAAAATCAGAAATTTACAAGATTTAAATTATGATTTAAGGCGTGGATTATCTGTATATCTCTATTGTTGTTATTTTACACATTTGTTTATTACTTCAACTTTATTATGTTTTAGTAGTTTATCGGAAATTGGCTGTTTTTAAGGCGCCTGACTTAAATTCACAGACTAATTTGCCACTCTCTGTAATTATTTGTGCAAAAAATGAAGTCCAAAACCTTAAGAAAAATCTTGCATCCATACTAGGACAGAATTATCCAGATTTTGAAGTAATTGTTGTGAACGACTGCTCAAATGATGGTACTGAATGGTTTTTGCGAGACTTATCATTGGAACATAAAAATCTTAAAACGGTAACAATTAATGATCATCCGCGATTTAAGCATGGTAAGAAATTTGCTCTTACCTTAGGAATCAAAGCTGCCAAAAATGAAAATCTTATTTTAACTGATGCCGATTGCTACCCTTCATCAGAAAATTGGTTAAGCCTTATGCAGCGTAACTTCAGCGATCAAACGGATATTGTGCTTGGATATTCACCTTATGAGATTAAAGGAGGATTGTTAAATAAATTCATTCGATTTGAGACCTTTTTTACCGCATTAAGTTATCTTTCTTATGCTTTAAGAGGAATTCCATACATGGGTGTTGGCCGAAATATGGCCTATAAAAAATCGCTTTTTTTTAAAGGAAAAGGCTTTGCTTCTCACATGCATATTTTATCTGGTGATGATGATTTATTTGTTAATCAAAATGCAAATAGTCAAAATACTAAGATTGAAATACATCCAGAATCGCTTATATGGTCTGAACCTAAAAAGTCTCTTTCTGCCTATTTTTCACAAAAAATTAGGCATCAGGGAGCTGGAAAGGCATATAAAAATCAACATAAGAGAATGTTAAGCTTTCAAGTGCTGTCTGGATTATTGTTTTATACAGCTTTAATTGCACTCATACTCGTAAAAGGCCCTTGGTGGATTATTGCTTCTGTATTTTTTATCCGTTTAATTTGCCAAATTTTTGTTTATATTCCTGTATTAAAGAAATTGAAATACATTGACCTTATTTGGTTCTTGCCTGTTTTTGATTTCATTTATTACATTTATATCATGCTATTAAGCTTAATATCCATATTTAGGAAGAAAGTTGAATGGAAGTAAATCCTAATTTCTCGGCAAATGCCAGAAACGATTTTAATCTTGTTTCCAAAGCAAAGGAAGGAGATCAAAAGGCCTATGCAGAAATTATGCAGAGGTACAAGGATTCTATTTATTTTATGGCCCTAAAAATGGTCAATAATAAAGATGATGCAATGGATCTTACAGTTGAGACTTTTGCAAAAGCATTTGAAAATTTAGAAAAATATAAGCCTGAATATGCTTTCAGTACTTGGTTGTTTAGAATTGCAACTAATAATAGCATTGATTTTATTAGAAAAAAAAGACTTAATGTAGTTTCTCTTGATAGTTTAACTGAAGAACAGGGGGAGGATAAATATCTACAAGTTCGTGCTGAAGGATTGAATCCAGAGGAGACTTCTATTAGAAAGCAGGAAAGTGAGAAATTAAAGAACATGGTTGAACAACTGCCTTTAAGATACCGTACTTTGATTATTTTAAGGTATTATGAAGAGCTTTCCTATGAAGAAATAGCCAAGCAAGTGGACATTCCAATAGGGACAGTTAAGGCTCAGCTTTTTCGCGCCAGAGATTTAATGGCTAATATTTTAAATCGTAATAAGAAAAATTTAAGAAGTGACTTCTGATATAATTAAGCAGTATTTTCCTGACCTAAGTCAGACCCAAAAAGATCAATTTGATGCTCTTGATGAGCTCTATCGATTTTGGAATGCCCGAATTAACCTTGTTTCAAGAAAAGATATTGATATGCTTTATTTGCATCATATTCTTCATTCTCTGGCTATTGCGAAGGTTATTTCTTTTCTTCCTGGTGAAAAAGTATTAGATGTTGGCACCGGTGGTGGCTTTCCAGGTATCCCTTTGGCTATTATGTTTCCTGATACCGATTTTCATTTGGTTGATTCTATTGGAAAGAAGATAAAAGTAGTGCAAGAGGTATCGCTTGCATTAGGTTTGAAAAATGTTAGAGCAACTCATGCTCGGGCAGAGCAAATCGACGAAAAGTTTAATTTTATTGTTTCTAGAGCGGTAACTCGATTATCTGATTTTTATCCATGGATAAAAGGAAAATTTGAGAAAAAATCTTTAAATAAGCTCCAAAATGGTATATTGTACCTTAAGGGAGGCGATCTTCAGCAGGAAATTGAAGAGTCTGGATTAAAAGTTGAATTAATTCCACTGCCAAACTATTTTAAAGAAGAATATTTCGATACGAAATACGTGGTTTATATTCCAACTTAATATTTTATTGAATGCACGGCACCCCAAATGCTGTTAAATATTGGATTTTTTTAATTTTTAACATTTATTGGGATGTCATTATTTCATCAAATAGCCCTTTCTTGCCTTCCAGGTATAGGTTCAGTACTCGCCCGTAATCTTCTAAGTTATTTTGGGAATGAGGAAGAAATATTTAAAGCTAAAAGCAAACAACTTAGTAAAGTGCCTGGTATTGGTCCCAAAACCAAGGAACTAATCTTAAATCATGAAGTGTTTAGATTCGCTGAGGATGAGCTAAAATTTATTGAGAAATATAAAATTAGGCCTTATTTTCTTACTGATAAGGATTATCCTAAGCGACTTAAAAACTGTGCTGATGCACCTGTAATGCTTTATTTTAAGGGTAATGCTGATTTAAACAGTACTAAAATAATCAGTATTGTTGGAACTCGTAATGCAACAGAGTACGGTAAAGAGATTTGTAAAAGTTTGATCTTTGATTTAAAGAAACATAATCCATTAATAGTTAGTGGTTTAGCCTATGGAATTGATTTCGCTTCTCATAAAGAGGCTCATAAATTAGCAATTCCATCTATAGGTGTTCTTGCGCATGGTCTTGATCGTATTTATCCTGCTCAGCATCGAAGTATGGCTGAAAAAATGCTTGATTGTGGCGGTTTATTGACTGAGTTTATGTCGGGTACAATTCCAGATCGTGAAAATTTTCCAAAGCGAAATCGAATTATAGCCGGTTTATGTGATGTTACCATTGTTGTTGAGGCAAGTATAAAAGGTGGCGCTTTAATAACTGCAGAGCTTGCTAATTCATACAATAGAGATGTTTTTGCTTTTCCTGGTAGGATTAATGACGAATTTAGCCTCGGATGCAATCATTTAATTAAAACAAATCGAGCAAATTTGATTACTAAAGCTGTTGATATAGAGTATATTATGGGATGGAGTACTGAAGTTGATACGAGTACAATAACTCAATTAAGCTTACCAATTAATTTGTCAGGTGATGAAGAAATCATTGCTAAGATACTTTCTAACAAAGGTAGCCTAGCTATTGATGAATTATCCTTTTTAACGGGTTTTCAACAAAGTAAATTGGTTCATACCGTATTAGGTATGGAGATGCAGGGAATTTTAATTTCCTTGCCAGGGAAGGTTTATAAGCTTGTTTGAAATTTTATACTAGTGAAGAAATATTTTTAGGGTAGTCGAAAAATATAAGTTCAGCCGTACCTTTGCTCAGCATTTGCCATTTATCGAAAGGGAATGTCATTAATATTATACCGCAAGTAGGAAGGGTGAATGCTTGCTCATCACAAAAATAGTTAGCCAGATCACTCAAGCCTGGATTATGGCCAAATAAGGCTGTAAACTCAGAAGAATCATCAAGATTATTTACCACCTCCAATAAAGTTTGACTATGCGCCTCATAAATTTCACCTTCTTGGATAATTTCTGAGTGTTCAATTTTGAATGTAGAAGCAAAAATTTTGGCTGTTGTTAATGCTCTTAAAGCGGGACTACTAACTAATTGTTGTGGGATTAACTGTCTTTTTATCATTCTTTGGGCCATTTCAGGGGCGTTTTTCTGCCCTCTTTCATTTAATGGTCTTTGAAAATCAGGTAACAATAAATCATCCCATCCTGATTTAGCATGTCTGATTAGTAATAAATTTTTAGGCATTTGCTACTTTTATTAACTCGGGTAGATTTATGCTATTCATGCATTTAAAATGGCCCTTCGGACAAGTATTATGGCCAATTTTAGAACATGGCCTGCAATTTAGTCCCGAAACCTCAAAAATCCTTGATTCATCTACTTGATATGGATACATCCCAAATTCTGGAACCGTATTACCCCAAATGGATAAAATAGGCTTCTTAAAGGCAGCGGCAATATGCATCAGTCCGGTATCATGACTAATTACTTTTTCAGACATTTTAATAAGAAATGCACTTTGGTCGAGTTTGAATTTACCACAAGCATTATAAACATGATCCCCAACTGTTTTGGAGATTATTTCTCCACGTTCAGCATCCTCTGGACCTCCCAAAAGAACCACCGGGTGATTAATATTGCTGCACAGTTTAATCAATCGCTCAGCTGGAAGGCGTTTTGTTCCATGTTGAGCGCCAATAACTACTGAAATATATTTAAGATGTGAGTTAGGTAATAGACTTTCTAGCTCATAGTTTCCATTTAAGTAATAATCTAGGCCTTTATTATCATTCTTTACCCCGAGAAACTCGACAGTTTTAAGATACCTATCAACGATATGTATTTTGGGAAGTAAATTTTTCTTGAAATTAACTAATAACCATTTTTGCCAATTTAACTTATCAAATGATTTTGAGTGTTTAGCAAGTCGTGTTTTAATGATTAATGTCCTTAAGTTGTGGTGAAGGTCAATTATATGATCAAAATTCTCTTTTTTAAGCTCCGAAATACAGTCGCTAAGAGAATTTTCAAGAAAATGCAATTTGTCAATATTAGGATTAGCAGATAAAACCTGCTCAAATGATTTTTTTGTTAAATAGTGGACTTCTATATCCTCAATTTGTTCTTTTAAACATCGGATAACAGGGCTTGTTAGCACAATATCACCAATTGAGCTAAATCGTATAATTAGGATTTTAAGTTTCTTATTTTCCAAGTTTATGCTTTGTTTTTTGTTGCTCAAAAATTTTTCTGATTTGCTCTAAATTCATCGCATTAAGGCAGTTTAGCTTACTTAATCCACCTTTTCGCGCAATTAATGTCCCATATTTCATGTCTAAATTACCTTCAACACGATGTGCGTCAGGGTTTATAGATAAAAGTACACCTTTTGATATGGCATATTGATGCCAGCGCCAATCGAGGTCAAGTCTAAGAGGATTTGCATTAATCTCAATGATGACATTGTTTGCTGCACAAGCATCAATTACCTTTTTATGATCGATAGGGTATCCACTTCTACTCAATAATAATCTTCCAGTTGGATGTCCTAAAATTGTAGTAAATGGGTTTTCAATTGCTTTCAATAATCTTTCAGTAGCTTTTTCCTCATTCATATTCAAAATAGAGTGGACTGATGCCACAACAAAATCGAAGCTAGAAAGCACCTCATCTGAATAATCAAGAGAACCATCATAAAGAATGTCTGATTCAATACCTTTAAATATACGGAATGGAGCAAGTTTTTTATTCAATTCATCTATTTCTCGATGCTGAGCTACAACACGCAGCTCATTTAATCCATTGGCATAAAAAGCTGATTTTGAGTGGTCGCAAATACCAAAATATTCTAGTTTAAGCTCATTTTTGCAATAGAGAGCCATTTCTTCCAAAGTATGAATTCCGTCACTCCAAGTACTATGGTTGTGTAAACTTCCTTTAAGATCGGTGTACTGGATTAATTTAGGTAGCTTTTTAGATATTGCTAATTCGATTTCATTTGTGCCTTCTCTTAATTCAGGAACTATAAACTCTAAGCCTGCCAATTCATAAATCTGCTCTTCCGATTTATTCTTTAAATTATGTCCTTCAATTAAATTTAACAGATTTTCTACATGTATGTCATTGCCTGTTTTTAGTATAAGTTCTTTGCCGAAATCCTCTTTAGTACAGAATGAAAATCCTATTTTTAATCCTGATTCAGTTTTGCATTGGACTTTATAAGTACTACTATCAGTTTTTTCAAGTCCCAGTAAACTAATCTTTTCAAATAGCAACTCATTGTTTACACCGATAATTAGGAAATCAAGTTCATCAATAATTTCGCATTTACGACGGTATTGTCCTGTGAAATGGATATCTTCCGTTTTTAATTCCTTTTTAAGGCTTATTAAGAGCTCCTCTGCAAGTAATTCAATCTTTGCATAAAGAAATCGTCCATTACTAGCGATGCTAAATTCAATATTTTTTTTAATTTCTTCTTGTGTCTTTAAACCAAAGCCTTTAGCTTCAATTAAGCGGTTTTCATTGCATGCATAATACAATTCACCCACGGTATCTATGCCTAAATCTTTCCAAATTGTAAGAATCTTTTTAGGGCCGATACCTTTGATTTGCATCATTTCAATGATGCCTTCTGGGGTTTTATTCAAAAGTTCGGTCAGTTCTTCAATGGAATTGGTTTTAACAAATTCATCAACTTTTGCTGCAATACTTTTACCAAGACCTTCAATCTGTTCTAGCTCTGTCAGGCTTTTAGTATCAATAGGATAGGGGAGTTTATCTATTTTAAATGCTGCATTAGCCACGGAACGCACCTTAAATGGGTTTTCATTGTGTAATTCAAGCAATGAGCTTAAGAATCTTAGTGTTCGGGCAATGATTTTATTTTCCATATCCACAAAAATAAATAACCCTTCCCTGAAAAGGGAAGGGTTTCTTTTATTTAATAAAATATTTATACGAATTATCTAATTTGTATGTTATAAGGTACACGCGCCTGTACCCCTGATAAATTAAGAGCCGACTTCATTTGTTCGTAGTACATAAAATTGTCGCCTAGTTCTCTTTTCACAAAATAGGCCTTTACCTGATCACCTGATTTGTCGAAAAGTGCAGTAAATGGATCAATTTGTGCAGGATAGTCAACAATTTTATAATCTTTTAACTTTGCTTTTTTAGCTGCTGATGCAATAGCATCATTAATATTTCCCAACCTATCTACAAGCCCTATGTTAAGTGCCTCTGTTCCACTCCAAACTCTTCCTTGACCAATGCTATTAATATAGTTTTGATCTTTTTTTCGTCCATCTGCAACCTTTTTAGTGAAAGTGTCATAAACTTTATTTACTTCTAGTTGGATAATCATTTTTTCACCCTCAGTTAAAGGTCTACTAATTGATCCTAAATCAGCAAATTTCCCTGTTTTTACACCATCGAACGTAATCCCAAGTTTATTCTTGAAAAATTTCTGCATGTTAGGAATAATACCAAACACTCCAATTGAACCTGTTATGGTATTAGGTTGTGCAAAAATTGAGTCGGCTGCACATGCAATATAATAACCTCCAGAAGCAGCTACATCGCCCATTGATACAATTACAGGTTTGGTTTTCTTTGCCAATACTGTTTCTCTCCAAATCACGTCGGATGCAAGAGCACTACCTCCCGGAGAATTTATTCTAAGAACAATTGCTTTAACTTTATCATCGGTACGCGCTTTTCTAATGGCTCTAGATATTCTTTCTGAACCAATGGTTTCATCATCACCTTCACCACTAATTATTTCGCCATTAGCATAAATAACGGCAATCCTATTTTTTGATGATTCTTCTTTTATTTCTTCTTTTGTAGTATAATCTTCAAGGCTTACAGATTTTATATCTTTCTTTTTATCAATTTTTGTAAGTTTTTTCAATTCATCTAATACTTCGTCTTTATATTTAAGTCCATCGACCATTTTAAAAGTCAATGCATCTTTTGGAGCTCTTATTTTCGCGCTGTCAGCGATTGAAAACAAGCTTTCTTTTGAAATTTTTCTGCTTTTGGATATTTCAGAAAGAAGATGATCATACATTGAACCTAAGAATGAACTTACCTGCTGTTTATTAGGTTCGCTCATTTTGTCTAAAATAAAAGGCTCGACGGCACTTTTGTAAGTTCCAACTTTAATAATTTGGGCTTCAATATCTAATTTTTCCAGAGCACCTTTAAAGAACATGATTTCAGAGCTTAATCCACGGAAATCTATCATTCCTTCGGGATTGAGATAAATTTTATCTGCTATTGAAGACAAATAATAAGCTCCTTGAGAATAAACCTCGCTATAAGCAATAATAAATTTACCACTTTTCTTAAAATCTATTAATGCATTACGAACTTCTTCAATTGTTGCCATTCCAGCACTTAATGAAGACACATCAAGGTATATACCTTTAATACGATCATCGGTTTTAGCTTCATTAATATTTGCCAATATTTCATTAAGCCCCAAAGTTTTCTTGCTTTCAAGTCCGAAGAGATCTAATTCCGCAAATGGATTTTTATCAGTTCTTTCTGCAATTGGATAATCAAGACTTACATGAAGTACACTATTGGAGGCGATGCTAACTTTGCCTTCATTGCCTGCAGATGAAACAAGAGCACCAATAATCGCAATAAGAAGTAAAAAAGCTACGAAAAATGACAGGATAAAACCGATCATAGAAGCAAAAACAAATTTGAAAAAATCTTTCATATAACCTTTAAATACATTATCTATGTAATATTACAAATATACAGATTTAGTTTGTGGCAAATTGTTACATAATTGTGAAAAATAATATGTTTGATACTTATATTCTTCTTGGTAGCAACCTTGGTAACAGCAAAAAATATATTTCAGATGCCATAATTGAAATTGTAAAGGAGATTGGTTATGTTAAAGCTAAATCATCTTTATACCAAACTGCAGCTTGGGGAAAGATAGATCAGCCAAATTTTTTGAACCAAGTAGTTCATGTAGAAACTAAGCTTAATCCTGAAGCATTATTGAATTCAATATTAAGCATAGAAAAAAAACTAGGTCGTGAGCGGATCGAGAAATGGGGCTCTCGAATAATTGATATAGATATATTATTTTATGATAATCAGGTAATTGATAAAGCTGATTTAGTCATACCACATCCTTATTTGCATCTCAGGAGGTTTACACTAATGCCTTTAAATGAGATTGCTCCTAACTTAATTCATCCAGAACTATCAAAAAGTGTTAGTCAATTACTTCATGATTTGGATGATAATCTTTCAGTGGAAAAAGTTGAATTTTAGTTTTATATTTATTTTATGTCAAAAGATTCAAGCAATAATAACGCAGATTTTGAATTAGATCTATCTTACCTTCGAGGGATTGCTAGTGGAAGTACGGAGTTCATGATTGATATTATTAATCTGTTTCTGTCACAGATTCCTGATTATTTTGAGGAGCTCGACCGATTTATCATAGATAAAAACTGGGCAGATGCTGCTGAAATGGCGCATAAAATAAAACCAAGTTTAACATTTATGGGAGTGCAATCGGCAATGGAAAGTATGGCTGAAATAGAGATGAATGCTAGAAACCTTGAGAATTTAGATGCTATACCGCCATCATTTAAGATTTTAAAAGACATGAGTAAAACTCTTTTTGTGAAGCTAGCAATTATTAAGTCCGACTTAGAGAAATCTGTCTGACAATACCTTTTCTAATCTAAACTTTTACTGTTTTTCTAAACTCTAAAATAGATATTAAAAGGTATAAAATTAGAATTATTGGAACAGCAGCAAATTGAAGTAATAAGATTAAAAGTATTGAGCTAATTATTAAAATATAGCGAAATGTGTTTTCTGAAAAGCGGAGTGTTTTGAATTTTAAAGAGATGAGTGGTATTTCAGAAATCAATAAAAAACTCATTATTAGGCTAAAAAGTAATAAAGAATAAGGATTCATGATATAATTCATAAATATTGAATTATTTTCTTCCATCATGAATGGAAAAGATGCAATTAATAATGCATTTGCAGGTGTTGGTAATCCGATAAAATTCTCAGATTGACGTGTATCGATATTGAATTTTGCTAGTCTTAATCCCGAAAAAACAGCAATAATAAAAGCAGAGTAACTGATGAGGCTAAGTGATGTAATTTCTGCGGAGCTTAAAAAAAGATGGTAGATAATAACGGACGGTAAAACCCCAAAACTCACCATATCTGCAAGTGAATCTAATTGTTTTCCAAGTTCTGAATAAGCTTTTAATAGTCTAGCCAACATTCCATCAAGGAAATCGAGAACTGCTGCAATTAATATGGCATAACTTGCAAAAACTAGGTTTCCATTGAATGCAAAAACAATCCCCAAACAGCCGCTAAAAAGATTTAGACAAGTAACTGCATTGGGGATATGTTGTTTCATCAGAATATCGTTGATGTTTTATTTCTTTCCTTAAAATTATGAATTCATTGAAATTAAGAATTCTTCATTGGTTTTTGTTCCACGCATTTGTGATTGCAAGAATTCCATAGATTCTTGTGAATTCATATCTGCTAAGTGATTTCTCAATATCCAAATACGTTGTAGTGTGTCTTTATCTAATAAAAGATCATCTCTACGAGTACTTGAAGCGGTAAGGTCGATTGCAGGGAAAATACGCTTATTAGACAGTTTTCTATCCAATTGCAATTCCATATTGCCAGTGCCTTTAAACTCTTCAAAGATAACCTCATCCATTTTAGAGCCAGTTTCTGTTAAAGCAGTCGCTAAAATGGTTAAAGAACCACCATCTTCAATATTTCTAGCTGCACCAAAGAAACGCTTAGGCTTATGTAATGCGTTAGCATCAACACCACCCGAAAGAATTTTGCCGGATGCAGGTGCAACAGTATTATAAGCACGCGCTAAACGAGTGATTGAATCGAGTAGAATAACTACATCATGGCCACATTCAACCATTCTTTTTGCCTTTTCAAGAACGATATTGGCAATTTTAACATGTCGTTCAGCGGGTTCATCAAATGTTGATGAAACAACTTCTGCACGTACACTTCTTGCCATATCTGTAACCTCTTCCGGACGCTCATCAATCAATAAAATGATGAGATACACTTCTGGATGATTCTTTGCAATGGCGTTGGCTACATCCTTAAGTAGCATTGTTTTACCTGTTTTAGGTTGTGCTACTATCAAACCACGCTGACCTTTACCAATTGGTGTGAAAAGATCAATAATTCGCGTAGAATGATTTCCAGTATCAACAAAAAGATTTAATTTTTCTGTTGGAAAAAGTGGTGTAAGGTAGTCGAAAGGTACTCTATCGCGGACTTCAGCAGGAATTCTTCCATTGATAGCTTCAACACGTACCAATGGGAAATATTTTTCGCCTTCTTTTGGTGGACGAATACTTCCTCTTACAGTATCACCGGTTTTTAATCCGAAAAGTTTTATTTGCGATTGAGAAACATAAATATCATCTGGTGATGAAAGGTAATTATAATCTGAAGACCTTAAAAAACCATATCCATCAGGCATGATTTCTAGAATACCTTCATTAACAATAACATTGTCAAAATCCATGTTTAATGCAGTTGCATCTTGATTTCTTTGATTTTGTTTTGGATTGTTAGGGTTTGGTCTACGTTCAAACTTTTTAACCTCATTTGACTCCGACGGATTTTTTGTTTCATTAAGCTGAACATTTGCTTCAGTTAAAGGGTTTTCTGAGGCTAAAACTTCAATCTTAGGTTCTGAAGATTCTGTTAAAACAATATCCTCTTCTACTTCAGGGAAGTCAAATGTTCTGGTATTATCTAAATGAACCTCTTTATGCTGCTTATTATCCCCGGAAGGTTTTGTAGTACGAAGTCGCTTTCTTGGCTTTGAATCTATATCATTTGAATTTGATATTGGATTTTCAATTTCAGTACTCCCCTCAACAGAAGGTACTTCTGCTTGTTCGAGAATTTTGTTAATCAGATCCTGCTTACGTAATGTATCAGTATCTTCTACACCTAAGGTTTGAGCAATTTCACGTAGCTCGGAAACGAGCTTATCGTTCAATTTATTACTATCCAGCATTAAATATGGTTTATGTTTATTGGGATTTTAGTTTAGTAAATTTATCCTGGAGAATGGCAGCACAAGAATTAATGGAATTATAAAGATACAAAAAATTATTGTGATTTCCTGAATTCAGGGATAAAATGAGATAACACTACAATTTTATGGAATAAAAAGAAAAAAAACAAAATTTTAATTCTTTTTTTATTCAAAGACTGCATCTTTTTTTAAATTCGTCCAAATTCAGCTATTAAAATGACTAGAGAGCAGCTTATTCAGCAAATAAAAATCAAGAAATCTTTCTTATGTGTAGGTCTTGATACAGACATTAATCTGATTCCAGAGTTCTTACTCGATTTTGAGGATCCAGTATTAGAGTTTAATAAGCGTATTATCGATGCTACTCATGATCTTTGCGTGGCATATAAGCCAAATAGTGCTTTTTATGAAAGTAGAGGCATTGCAGGCTGGCAAAGTTTAATTGGGACTTCCAATTATATACCAAAAACCTGTTTAGGAATTATTGATGCTAAGCGCGGAGATATTGGAAATACCTCAACCATGTACGCTAAAGCATTTTTTGATCATTCTTCTTCTGGAATGAGCTTTGATGCTATAACCATTGCACCATATATGGGAAGTGATTCAGTTAAACCATTTCTAGCTTTTGATGATAAATGGGTTATACTTTTAGCATTAACATCAAACGAAGGAGGAAAAGATTTTCAATTTATTGAAACCGAAAAAGGTCGTTTATTCGAAAATGTTATTCAAAAAGCTAATTCATGGGCAGGAAACGACAGAATGATGTACGTTGTTGGCGCTACTAGAGCTGAAGAGTTTTTAGCAATTCGAAAATATGCCCCTGATCATTTTTTACTTGTTCCAGGTGTAGGAGCGCAGGGTGGAAGCTTACAGGAGGTTTGTAAATATGGCTTATCTAAGAGTTGTGGACTACTAATCAACTCGTCGAGGTCTATTATTTTCGCTTCTTCAGGTCATGATTTTGCAGAACGTGCTAGAGAAGAAGCCAAGAAACTTCAATCAGAAATGGAAGTTCTTTTAGAGGGAATCGGTTTACTAAATTAGGTATTTTACCATTAATTGTCTAAAAACTGCCGTTTAATCATATTTTTTTGCTGCATTATGTAATTGTGCTAGCTTGAAATATGACATTACCAGAAGATTTTTATCATTATTTATGGAAGTACAGTTTATTTAACAAGCTGAATTATAAAACTGTTGCAGGCGAAGCATTAGAAATTCTCAATGTTGGTTTGCACAATATGAATGCGGGCCCTGATTTTGAAAGCGCTAAAATTAAGATAGGTGATACATTGTGGGCTGGAAATGTTGAAATTCATATTCGATCTTCTGATTGGAATCGACATCAACATCAGTTTGATCCAGCCTACGAAAATGTAATTTTACATGTGGTGTCTGTTCATGATCAGACTATTTATCGCAGTGATGGTACTGAAATACCTGTTTTCGAGGTTAAAGATTTAATTTCTAAAGAACTTATTCTCAATTATTCTGACTTAATGGCTGAAATGACATGGATTCCTTGTGAAAAGCATTTATCAATCATAGAGCCTTTCATTATTAAAAATTGGCTTTCTAGAATATTAATTGAACGTTTGGAAGAAAAATCAATTCAAGTAAATGAACTTTTAAAAGAATATACGGGTAGTTGGGATGATGCCTTTTACATTATGCTTGCACGCAATTTTGGCTTTAAAACAAATGCACTCCCTTTTGAAATGCTCGCGCGTTCTTTACCACAAAAATTATTAGCTAAATATAAAGACAAACCTACCCAAATTGAAGCCTTAGTCTTTGGCCAAGCAGGATTTTTAAATGAGATGTTTAAGGAATCTTATCCTAATACTATCATGCAGGAGTATCGATTTTTGAAGAAAAAACATGGTTTAAAATCGATTGATAAATATCTATGGAAATATATGAGACTCAGGCCTCGTAATTTCCCGAGCTTGAGGCTTGCTCAATTTGCAGCATTGGTTTTAAAGTCCAATCATCTTTTTTCTAAAATTAATGAGGAAAATAATATTAAAAATATTTTTAAAGTTTTCAAAAATCTACCTTTAAATAGCTATTGGGATACTCACTATCGCTTTGGTAAAGAATGCCGCAAATCTTCAACAACATTGGGAGATGAAGCCATAAATAATATACTTATAAATACTGTGGCAATATTTTCCTTTGCATATGGTTTTCTTAACGGCGACAAGAAATACATAAATAAAGGTATAAATCTGTTAGAAAATATTGGTCCAGAAGAGAATGGATTTATAAAACGTTTTATACAAATGAATTTGATTCCTGAAAACGCTGCCCAAAGTCAGGCGCTAATTCAGTTAAAAAAAACTTACTGTGATCAAAAGAAATGTTTATCTTGTGGAATTGGAATTAAAATATTATTGAATAAAAATAATGCTGCAAAAGTTTCTAACATTTTTTGAAAAACAATCATTTGGTGTTTGTGCTTACCTTGGAGAGCGTTTTAATATTTCTATTTCAAGAATTAGATTATTTTTCATATATTCCTCTTTTCTGGCGGTTGGATTCCCCCTTGTATTTTATGTATTTGCTGCTTTTGTACTCGATATTCGTAATTATGTAAAGCGAATTAGAGCCAGGGTTTGGGATTTTTAATTTATTTACATAATCTTAAGATTTTTAAATAATAATTTATTGCTCTATTTAAATACTTATGACAGTATTTTCGAAATTTCGTTGAAACCGTTTTCTAGGGCTAAATCTGCCGGACTTTTACCATCATGATTTTTAATATTTACATTAGCACCAGCTTCAAGAAGAACAATTAGTAAATCGATATTTCCATTTTTAGCGGCCAAATGTAGGGGGCTAATCCCTGAAAACTGTGTAAAGCTGCAATCTGCACCACCTTCAATTAACATTTTAGCAATCATTGTAAATTTATTTTCTACAGCTATATGTAATGGGTAAATGCGATAGACATTATTAGAGGGAATATTAGGATTAGCCCCTTTTAGAAGCAGTAAATGCGTAATATTTTCATTTCCAAAGTAACTTGCTAAATAAAGCAAGCTAAAGCCATCGTCGGAGAATTCATTGATTATCGTCGGATTTATATTTAAAGCATCCTTAATTATATCTAATTTATTGAGCGCAACGGCTTCATAAATAGTGATATTAGGGCTATAATTAAATAAAATTTCAGCAATTTCAGGTTTTTTATAATAAGAGCTTAGCATAATTGGGGAAACATGCTGACTTGTTTTTTGGATTGCAAGCTGAGGTTGTGCCTTTAAAAGTGCACTTAGTTCAATTATATTGCCAGTTTCAATATATTCCTCCAATAAAGCCTGACTCATATTTTTAAATAAAATTGAATTTCATTAGATATAATTAAAATTAAAAAAAAATATCTAAGGTCATCGTTTTTAAACCATTTTTTAGGTAGAAAATATTATCAAAAAAATAACACGTATTTTTATCACGGATTTAAAAATAAATTCTTCAATATAATATTGGAAAGTCATAATTCCTTATTATTATTGATGATACTAATTCTGCCTATTCAAATATTCTTTATAACATTATATTTGTCTTTATTTATAAATTTACCAAATGCCCCTAAAAGGAAATCAATTCAGGAATTCAAACACTTTTCGTGACGAACCTAATTCTAAATCGACCTCGAATCAAGCGAGTTCGAATGAAAAAACAGAAGTTCTACCAAAGTTTAAGTTTAATGATGACCGTACGATTAAAATAATTGGCTTATTTTTTTTAATCGTGTCCCTATATTTTATGGTAGCTTTTACTTCCTATTTGTTTACTTGGGAAGATGATCAAAGCTATGTTTTAGATGCAAATGGGGGATGGTCTAATTTATGGAAAACTCAGCTGGAATTGACCGAATCGGGTGTAAATCAAGTAATTGTACAGAATTGGTTAGGTAAATTTGGAGCACTCTTATCACATCAATTTATTTATGAGTGGTTTGGAATCGCATCATTTATATTTATTGGTGTTTTCTTTATTCTAGGTTATAGAATGCTGTTTAAAGTTCAGCTTTTTTCAGTTTCAAAAACATTAGCCTATTCACTTTTTTTGCTATTATTTATTTCTATCAGTTTTGCCTTTTTTCATTCTTTTATCATTGATTATCCTCATTTTTTAGAAGGTGAATTTGGATTTTGGACAAACAGATTATTGCAAGCCCAAATTGGAAATGCAGGAATTGCTGGTTTACTTGCTTTTGCAGGTTTAAGTGTTTTAATTATTGCTTATAACATTGATTTCAAACTGCCTGAGCGTAATTTAGAGCCCAAATATGTTGTTCCTGACACCTCAGATGCTGACATTCAATTGGAGGAAGAAGTTATTTATGACCCTGTTGAGTTTAATTTACCAAATAAGCCAGGGCAATCAAGGCCAATAAACACGATTTTAAGTCAGGAACCAGTCAAGGAATCTATTGAGCTTGATGCAGAAGTTCATCAAGCAGTAACTTTAACTCCTTCAAATGATATTCCTTTTGAAACAGCTCAATTAGTAAATGAAGATTTAAATGTATCTCCGCCATTGAGTATAGAAAAAACGGAAGAAGAACAAAAATCATCTGAGCTTGTAGAACAGTTTGGGATGTATGATCCTACTTTAGATTTATCGAGTTATAAATATCCAACTTTAGATCTTTTAGAGAACCATGGTTCTAATAAAATAGCTGTAAATGCTGAGGAACTAGAAGCCAATAAGAACAAGATTGTGGAAACCCTCAACCACTACAATATTGAAATTGATAAAATCAAAGCTACCATTGGTCCCACAGTAACTTTATATGAAATTATTCCTGCTCCAGGAGTTCGAATTTCTAAAATAAAAAATCTTGAAGATGATATTGCCTTGAGTCTGGCCGCACTAGGAATCCGTATTATTGCTCCTATGCCTGGAAAAGGTACCATTGGGATTGAAGTTCCAAATCAGAATCCGGAAATGGTTTCCATGCGTTCTGTATTGGCAACTGAGAAATTTCAAAATACTACGATGGACTTGCCAATTGCACTTGGAAAGACAATTTCAAATGAGGTTTATATTGCCGACTTAGCAAAAATGCCACATTTGCTTGTCGCTGGTGCTACAGGTCAAGGTAAGTCTGTGGGTATCAATGCGATATTGGTTTCATTGCTTTATAAAAAGCATCCGTCGCAATTAAAATTTGTACTTGTTGATCCTAAAAAAGTTGAATTAACTTTGTTTAGGAAAATTGAAAGACATTTTCTTGCCAAATTGCCAGGTGAGGCAGATGCCATTATTACCGATACTAAAAAAGTTATTACAACTTTAAACTCGCTATGTATCGAGATGGATAATCGTTATGATCTCTTAAAAAATGGCCATGTACGTAATTTAAAGGAGTATAATCAGAAATTTATTAGTCGGAAATTAAATCCAAATGAAGGTCATCGATTCCTGCCATTTATTGTATTAATTATTGACGAGTTTGCTGATTTGATGATGACAGCAGGTAAGGAAGTTGAAACTCCAATTGCTAGAATTGCTCAGTTAGCCCGTGCCGTAGGTATTCATTTAGTGATTGCCACTCAGCGACCATCAGTTAATATTATTACTGGGACAATTAAAGCCAATTTTCCT
>NZ_JBIIPN010000076.1:0-12264 GCF_044342615.1 Daejeonella sp.
AATCTTCTGCTGATTTATATCATTATTTCTTAAACCATTAGATTGAAGCGATGTAAATGCACTAATTCCGAAATAAATAGGTTTTTTACCTCCTAACCAAGGTTCAGAAAATGAAAAACTATATGATTGGTAGAATTTACCATTAGTTTGACCTCTAATACTCAATTTTTGTCCGTCTCCTTTAGGAAGTGGCTTCCATGCACTCTTGTTAAACAAATTCCTTGCTGAAAAATTATTAAAAGTTAATCCGAGTGTACCAACCACTCGACCACCACCAAATCCACCTGATAATTCAATCTGATCGGAAGGCTTTTCTACCACAGTATATTCAATATCTACCGTACCGTCACTTGGATTTATATTAATAGGTTTTGGATCTGTCTTAGTATCATCAAAATTCCCCAATTGAGCAATTTCACGGGTACTTCTCACTATTAATTCTTTAGAAAACTTCTGTCCCGGTTTGGTACGAATCTCTCTAAGAACAACCTTATCATTGGTTAATTCATTACCCTTAACCATAATCTTATTAATGGTGTACTGCGGACCTTCATACAAACGAATTTCAAGATCAATAGTATCACCATAGATTTTAGTTTGAACTGGATCAATATTAAAGGTAAGATAACCATCATTCAAATAAAGAGAAGAAACATCATCTCCACCAGGACTATTTGATAATTTTTTATCTAATTTCTTTTCACTAAAAACCTCTCCTTTTTTTACAGATAGAATAGCGTCTAATATTTTAGTTGAATATTTTGCATTTCCCGCCCAAGTAATATTTCCAAAATAATATTTAGGACCTTCATATAAGTCAATCTTTACACCTATGGTGTTATCACCAGTTCGAAAGGTTGTGTCCTTTAATATTTCAGCATCGCGATAACCCTTTTCATGCATTTTTGCAATCATGGACAACTTATCTTCATCATATTTATTTTGAAGAAACTTCCCTGAACCAAATACTTTATATAACGCTTTTTGCTTAGTCTTTTTTAGATATTTTTTAAGAGCGGCACTTTTAAAATCCTTATTTCCTGTAAAAGTAATATCACTGATTTTCACACGATCATTTTTATCAACTTTGATATCCAAAATCATGTTATTTGCTTCAGAAGTATCTCTTCGTTGAGTAATGGTTACGTCTGTAAATAAAAATCCTTTATCAACAAAATGCTTTTTAATGATATCTGTTGTAGTTTTTAACAGGTTTTCATTAACAACTTTACCAGTTTTATCATTTAACTTCTCATTTATATCTGTTACTTCACCCTTTTTTAATCCCAAAAGTTCAATTTTTGTTAAACGAGGTCGTTCAACTACAAATATTTCAAAAAATACAGTATCTAACCTTATTTCAGCAATATTTAATTTCACATCATCAAAAAGACCTTGTGCCCATAAATTTTTAACCGCATTAGAAGTTGCATCACCTGGAACTGTAATACGATCGCCTTTTGTTAATTTTGAAATAGTTACAAGTACATCCTTATCAAGAAACTCAGTACCAATAACGCTTGTACCACCAATAACCAATTCTTGCGGGTTGAGGTAACTTAATTCGGAATTTGACGTAGTTCTTGCAGGTGTTGGTGTTCCGGTTCGCCCAAACTGAGCCATTGCAGAAGTACCAGATATTAATAGAAAAAATAATAATAAAATGCGGTTCATTTGTTGTATTTAACGGTGCTAAAATAAGCTAATCGCTTGTTAAAAAGTGTTAAAAGTGAAATTAATTCAACTGCTCACTAATCATTCCAAATCGTCGTTCACGTTTTTGAAAATCAATAACAGCCTCAAAGAGGTCCTCTCGCCTGAAATCAGGCCATAATTTTGAAGTGAAATATAATTCAGAATAAGCTATTTGCCATAACATATAATTACTAATTCGATGTTCGCCACTAGTTCGAATCATTAATTCGGGATCTGGCATACCTCCCGTATTTAAATGAGCTGAAAAAAGCTCTTCTGTAATATCATCTGTCTTTAATTCACCAGTCTTTACCTTATTTGCAATCGTCTTAGCAGCTTCAGTAATTTCCCACCTTGAGCTATAACTTAAAGCTAAAGTTAAGGTACAATTGGTATTTCCTGACGTTTTTTCAATTGCTTCCTCTAATTGACGAAAGCATCTTTCTGGCAATGAACTTAAATTTCCAATAGCATTTAATCGAACACCATTCTCCATTAATGTTTTTGTCTCTTTACTAATAGTAGAAACCAATAATTCCATAAGTGCCATTACTTCAAGCTTTGGGCGGTTCCAGTTTTCTGTAGAAAAAGCATAAAGGGTTAAATATTTAATTCCAAGCTGAACAGCTCCCTCAACAGTATCACGCACAGCTAAAACACCATTTTGATGCCCAAAAACACGCAACTTCCCCTTCTCTTTGGCCCAACGTCCATTCCCATCCATTATCACTGCCAAATGCTTTGGCAAACGGTCTTTATCTATCTGTTCAAGTAAACTCATCGAATCATTTTAACGCAAAATTTACAACAATTTTACAAAACAAAAACATTTTGATTTGTAAGAAATCAAAAGCCTTGAAAGAAAATTGTTCCAAAATTTCGAAATGCAAAGTTATGACTAAATTATGTTATTCCACTACAAGAAATTAAAAGAGAATGATAGCAAATAAATGAACAATGTTTTCACCCAGAATCATAAACCCATTCATAAAAAACGTTTTATTTTAAATTTATTATCTCAAATTAAAAAGTGGGACATCGAATCGGAACAAAAGTAAAGCTAAGAGTTATGCCAGCAAACATGTAAGTATCATGTGGTCTAAAATCGCCTCTTTGTGTTCCTGGAATACCAATTTTTGGAAAAAACGATCGATCAGATAATTCTTGAGATATCGGGGTTTTAAGAGGAATAGCACCATAATCAGGGTATCTACCACTAATATCATCCAGGTAATCAGTAAATGCGGTACGATATCCTATTTCTCCAATAATATTAAAATTACCTCCAATATTATATTTTACACCCAAACCATAGGGCACACTAATAGCCCTATTTTTATAGGCAACAGCTTCAGTTTCTGCTAGTCTAAGAGATACTTCATCACCAACATATTCAGTCATCGGTTCGAAAGAAAGTGTGGCTACACCTGTAAATAAATAGGGACTAAATCTTTTATTCCCATAACTGTACATATCGCCTGCCAAATATTTAAAGAAATTAAATTCAACTTGCATAGATAACTCTGAAACCTTTGAATAAAAATTTAAATTTCGGTCTCTTTGATAGGGATTAGTTGATTTAGCATCATCACCTTGTATTTTTCCACTCATATAAGCAAGCTTTGCCGACCAATAACCATCAAAATTTCTTTTAAATTGAGCTCCATGTGCAAAATCAGTAAATTTTTGCGGCCTAATAGGATTTATATCTCCCATATAACCAGAACTACCTAAAAAAGCGCCTATTTCCCATGTTTGTGCTGAGGCAGAAGTACTTATTAAAAAAAAGAAAACAATAAATATCAATCTAGGCATTTATCACAGGCTTTATCAGTAATTTCTGGTATCAATTCCCCAAAGTAATTTATTCCTTAACGTTGCTAAATAATTTTCATTATTTAGCCTAATTAAATTTATTCCAAAATCGGCCTTTCTAACACTAACTTTTATAGAAGTATCAATTACTTCAGTTCTAGAATCACATGTCAGTAGATATTTAGAGCTTCTACCTTCAATTTCAAAGGAAAGCACATTAGTATCCGATAAAACAATTGGTCTAACATTAAGATTATGTGGTGAAATTGGAGTCACCACCATATTTCCAGATCTAGGCAAAACAATTGGTCCTCCACAGCTTAAAGAATAAGCTGTCGAACCTGTTGGAGTAGCCACAATTAAACCATCTGCCCAATAGGAGTTTAAAAAATCACCATTCAAATAAGCATGTATAATCATCATTGCAGAAGTATCTCGCTTATGAATAGTGACATCATTTAATGCAAAATTTTCATTGCCAAATAAATTTAGTTCCGATTCAATGCATAGCTGAACACGTTGATCTAATGTAAACTCCTTATTTATTAAACTTTTAATTGCAGAAGCTATTTCATCCTTATTGATACTCGCCAAAAAGCCTAATCTTCCAAAATTAATACCAATTACAGGAATATTTGAATCGCGAATGAGGGTAACTGTATCGAGTAATGTACCATCACCACCGAGACTAATCATGACATCAACTTTAGATGAAATAAGATCTTGATAATTTTGAAATGGGTGAAGTTTTTGATCTGAATGTATTTTACCTGTAATAAACTGCTTGTATTTATCATGTACATATACTTCAATATCATTATCTGCTAGGATATTGAAAATCTGTTGAACATGCGGTAAAACAGTGTTATTGAATTGCCTGCCGTAAATTGCAATTTTCATGTTGAATTATTAAATATCTAGGTAATTCATTAACTGATCATATCTATCGGAGGTTCCATCGTAAGATTTGATATCGTTAAAAGTAGCCTTAACCACATAATTATACCTGAGAAAAGAAGCGATAATGGATGATATTTCTGTCCTATTTAGCTTAAGAGTAATTTCAAGCTTTGTAGAATCAGGGAATGACTCAACAAAAGAGCTTAAAATTTGCGCATTATCAGATTCTACAATTTGGGCAATATGAGATAATGAATTGTTTCTATTATCAACCTCAAGGACAATTATCCCCCCAGGCTCCTTTGCAGAAGTAAGGGTAGCCAAATGCTCAATGATTGTATTGATAGAAATTAGCCCTTTGTAATTTTTATTCGCGTCAAGAACAGGTAATAAACTTAATTTTTGTTCATAAAAAAGGCGAATTACATCATAAATATGCTGTTCTTCATATATAAATGGACTGTAAAGAGATAGACTAAGCGCAGCTACAGGAAGAGTATGATCATGAACTTCTAGGATATCATGATCAGACACAAGGCCCATGTATTGCTTGTTATCAATTATGGGCAAATGGTTTACACGAAACTCAGCCATCTTATCAATAACGTTCTGAATAGAATCAGAAGACCTTACTGGTGTAATGGCAACAGAAATGAGCTCGTGTGCATACATAGTATTAGCTTAATAAATACGATCTAAAAACTTTTTTAAATACGCATTAAATTCAATTGGTCTTTCCATCATGGGAGCATGACCGCATTTTTCAACCCAATTTAACTCAGAATCAGGTAAAAGTTGATTAAATTCAACCCCTACTTCTGGTGGTGTAATTCTATCGTCTTTACCCCAAATTAAACAAACTGGGACTTTAATTTTGTGAATATCTTTAGACATATTATGTCTAATTGCTGATTTGGCCATAGCCAAAATCTTAATCACTTTAATCCTATCGTTTACCGTTTTATAAACTTCATCAACAAGTTCCTTTGTTGCAATTGCCGGATCATAAAAGGTGAATTCAACTTTCCCTTTAATAAAATCATAATCCTCTCTTTTAGGAAAAGATCCCCCAAAAGCGTTCTCGTATAAACCAGAACTTCCTGTTAAAACCAAGGACTTTACCTCTTCCGGATGATTTAAAGTATAAATTAAACCTACATGTCCTCCCAATGAATTACCTAAAACGGTGATATTCTTTAGTTTTTTATATTTTACGAATTTATGAACAAATTTAGCAAGTGATTTTACCCCTGTGCTTATCAGTGGCAAGTCGTACAATGGTAATAATGGGATAATTACGCGGTAATCTTTCTTAAATTCATTAACCACATCAGTCCAATTGCTAAGCGCACCCATCAAACCATGAAGTAGTATTAGCACTTCGCCCTCACCCTCATCAATATATTTAAACCCGTTTTCTTCTTTTATCGAGAATTCCATAGAATTATTAAGTACATGTTTGATGCTAAGATATAAGTCTATATCTTAATTTTGCATAAAATTAAATTTTATACGAAAAACAGATTTAATTTAATCAGCTACCCAGTATTTCTTTTACAACTTCAGATATTGTTTTTCCGTCTGCTTTACCTGCTAATTCCTTGTTAACCAAGCCCATTACCTTGCCCATATCCTTCATACTTGTAGCTCCTGTCCGGGTAACGGCCTCCTTAACATACAAAATTATTGCCTCACGATCCATTTGCTGTGGAAGGTAGGCCTCAATAACCTGCAATTCCTCAATTTCTATTTCAAAGAGATCGGGACGATTTTGCGCTTGATAAATATCTGCCGATTCCTTGCGTTGCTTTACAAGCTTTTGAAGAACTTTAATTTCCATTTCTTCAGAAATCCCTTCTTCTGCACCTTTTTCTGTTTTTGCAAGTAACAATGCCGCTTTAATGGCTCTTAATCCACGAAGCTTCGCACTGTCCTTATTTAGCATCGCTGCCTTTATATCTTGATCAATTGTTTGTTGAAGAGACATTAAAAAAATGATTTAATAATTAGTTAGTATTATTCAAAATTACACAATCCTACTTACATGACTAGATGATATACAAATTTACCAAAATTATTGTAGTAAAATTGTAAAATCGGTCATTATTCCCTCAAAAGATGCGATGTATTAGCTTGTGCCGTAGGCATAACCAGCATATCGTTAATATTTACATGTGGCGGTCTAGATGCTACAAACCAAATCGTTTCTGCGATATCTTGCGCATGAAGGGGTTCAAAACCTTCATAAACCTTCTTTGCACGTTCTTTATCACCATGGAACCTAACTTCAGAAAACTCAGTCTCTACTGC
This sequence comes from Daejeonella sp., assembly GCF_044342615.1. Lineage (GTDB taxonomy): Bacteria > Bacteroidota > Bacteroidia > Sphingobacteriales > Sphingobacteriaceae > Daejeonella. The sequence goes on from NZ_JBIIPN010000076.1 coordinate 6,721, forward strand.
TCCAGGATGAACTGCTGTTACCTTAATTTTGTAAGGTAAAAGGTCTATACGCATAGCCTTATTCAATGAATCAACCGCATGTTTAGTTGCACAATAAACATTACCATTTTGATAGGTCTCTTTACCTGCAATAGACCCTATATTAATGATATGCCCCGATCCAATTTTTATCATCCAATTCGAGACTAGCTTAGTCACATACAATAATCCTTTGATATTGGTATCTATCATAACCTCCCAATCTTGTGTACTTCCTGAATTAATTGGATCTAAACCTTGAGATAAACCAGCATTATTGATAAGAATATCTACCTTTTTCCAATCATCCGTTAAGGTTTCAAGTTTAGCTACATCTTCCTTAATTTGAACATCCATAGTAATGGTATTTACCCGGATTCCAAATTCGGACACTAATTGCCTAGCTAATGCATCTAGACGCTCTGTTCTTCTTCCTGTGAGAATAAGATCATATTTTTTATCGGCGAAAAGACGTGCGCAGGCTTCGCCAATTCCAGCAGTTGCACCAGTGATTAAAGCTATTTTTGACATAATATTTTAAAATTCTAAATTAACAATTTCCATAAAAGGCTATTCAAAAAACAAACTAAACTGAATATTTCTTATAAATAGCTTATCAATGGGAGCAACATATGGGTTTACTAATCTATCTGAGTCCAACAAAACACTCCTCCTTGTTTGTGAGAATTTTATTTCAGGCGACATTTTGAAAAATTCAAAATATAAATCAAAGCCAATACCCGCTTCGTACCAAAGATTATTTTTAGTGTTTTTCAAAAATTTTGCCTCCGCAATTAAACTGGAATCATCTCTTTTCTTTTTAGAGATAATATCCATACTGTACTTAGCACCTCCTATTACGTATGCTCTGAAATTTTTCCTACGGTTAGATTTTAATTTTATTCCTAAGGGAAGATCTATCATTGTGCCTTGAACAATGCGTTGAGTAGAAAAGCTCTGATCTTCAAACTCATAATCGACAATAGCATCTGAGAAAATCATCCCTGGAGTAAATCGTAAATTCGCATTTGTACCCAATTTAAGATCAGAAACAAAGCCTAAACCGAAACCCTGGGTTGGTGGAGAGCTTAAACTTATAAGTGGACTACCTATTAATGGATTAACAAGATCTGGAAATGGCCCCCGCCATTCAGATAATTTCTGAATTTTAAACTCAGATGAGACATATTTAAAATGAAAACCAAAATTGACTCTTTGTAAATCAACTCCCCCTCCGTATGCTTCTTGAGCAGATAATTTAAAAGACAAAAAAAGGAAGAAGAATAAAAAAAGTACTTTTACTTTCATTTAATACCGGTATAAATAGAACAAATGCCAAACGTTAAAGCACGAAATTTGGTGTTTTGATAACCAACTTTTTGCATAAGCATATTAAAATTTTCTCCATCAGGAAAGGATGCTACTGATTCTGGAAGATAAGTATACGCACTACTATCTTTGGAAAAAATTCGCCCAATACTTGGCGTAACATACTTAAAATAGAAATTGTAAGCCTGCTTCACTGGAAAGACCTTCGGTTTTGAGAATTCAAGAATTACTACTTTACCTCCTGGCTTCAATACTCGTAGCATATCGATTAAGCCCTTTTCTAAATTTTCAAAATTTCGGACTCCAAAAGCAACTGTCACGGCATCAAAACTGTCATTATCAAATAATAACTTCTCAGAATCACCCAAACGGACTTCAAACTTTTCATGCATATTACGCTTTTTGATTTTATCTCTAGCGATACTAAGCATGCCATCCGAAATATCAACCCCAATTACTTTTTCAGGATCAAGTGTTTTTATTGCCTCAAAAGCTAAATCGCCAGTCCCAGTAGCTACATCAAGAATCAACGCAGGTTTATCGTTTAAAAGCTCTTTAATGGCTATTTTTCTCCAGATCATATCGATTCCTAGAGACAAAAAATGGTTCAAGAAATCATAAGTTCCTGAAATATTATTGAACATGCTTGCTACTTGCTCTTTTTTAGTAGCATCAGAATCCTGATAAGGCCGTACAGTTTTAGACATGCACAAAGATAATGGATTCAAGCATGAGATAGTAAAGCTATTATACCTTTTCGAAAGAAAACAAATAAAAATGACCTGCAAACGATTGAATTACAGCTTCAGACTTTAAACATTGCTTCATTATTCTAACTTTGCACAATGATCATAAAAAGCGCAGAATTTCAATGCAGTAATACTAGGACAGATAAGTTACCACCTCCTGAATTACCGGAATATGCCTTTATTGGCCGCTCTAACGTAGGAAAATCTTCTTTAATTAATATGCTTGTCCAGAAAAAAGGCCTTGCAAAAACCTCTCAAACACCCGGTAAAACGCAATTAATTAATCATTTTTTAATAAATGATAATTGGCAATTAGTCGATCTTCCAGGTTATGGATATGCAAAAACCTCTAGGAGCAATCGTGGTGAATGGCAAAAATTTATAAGTTATTACCTCAGAAACAGAGAAAACTTGCAATGTGTATTTGTTTTGATTGATAGCCGACTAGATCCTCAAAAAATTGATATTGAATTTTGTTCATGGCTTGGCGAAAATGGATTACCTTTTCAGATAATTTTCACAAAATCCGACAAACAATCTAAAGTTAAGACAGATCAAAGCGTAGCAAAATTCAGAAAATCACTCTTAGAGATATTTGAAGAGGTTCCTACACATTATGTCACTTCTTCAGAAACTCAACAAGGACGTGATGAAATATTAATTTTTATTAGCGATTTAAATAAGTCATTTACCCGTTAAAAGCCTTAAAAAGCCCAAATCAATTCATTAATTTTGCTTTCCAGATCAATTAAACACTGAATTGTTCATGAAAAAATATTTTTCTTTAGTATTGTTTGCACATACCATTTTTGCGATGCCATTTGCATTAATTGGATTTTTTCTAGCTATTTCTAGCACTGAGCAGGAATTTAACTGGCTAAAACTCCTATTGATGGTGTTATGCATGGTTTTTGCACGAAATGCAGCCATGGCTTATAATCGTTACTTGGATAGAGACATTGATGCTCAAAATCCTAGAACTGCTGTTCGCGATATCCCATCTGGAAAAATTAAACCAAATGAAGCCCTTATTTTTACCATTACTAATGGCTTACTTTTTATTATTACGACTCTATTCATAAATAAAATCTGCTTTTATTTATCGCCCGTAGCGCTAGCTGTAGTTCTGGGCTATAGTTATACCAAGCGATTTACACCATTATGTCATCTTGTATTAGGCTTAGGACTTGCGCTGGCACCAATCGGAGCTTATTTAGTTGTTGCAGGCGAATTTGCTATGCTACCCATTTATTTTTCGCTTGCAGTTTTATGTTGGGTAAGTGGTTTTGACATCATTTATGCACTTCAGGATGAGGAGTTTGACCGTAAAAATAAGCTGAACTCCATCCCCGCATGGCTAGGCAAAGAAAGAGCCTTAAACGTCTCATCTATCCTTCATGTTCTTGCGGTTGTTTTCGTTGCCCTACCCTATTTCAATTCAGATTTATCATGGTTTTACCTTGCTGGTGTCTTATTTTTTGCCCTACTATTGATTTATCAACATAGCTTGGTTAAACCTAACGACCTTTCGAAAGTAGACCGTGCGTTTTTTACAAGCAATGGCATTGCATCTGTAATTTTTGCAAGCTTCTTTTTATTAGATACTTACCTTCGTAATCAATTTTAATATGAATGATCTAAAGATTTCCAAAAAAACAAGAAACTATATCCCAGATGGCCTAAAAGTTGATTGGAATAGTCTTGAGCCGATATTCAATGAATTGCAGACAAGAAATATTAAGTCTGTAACCGAACTAGAACATTGGTTATCAGACCGTAGTGAACTCGAAGCGGCTTTGGAGGAGGATTTTGCTTGGCGATATATTCGCATGACATGCGATACAACCGACGAAAAACTATTGAACGACTTTCAATACTTTGCGACCGAAATTGAACCTAAAATTGCTCCAATTAGCAATGAGTTGAATAAGAAATTCATTAATTGCGCGCATACTGCCGAATTAGATCAAAAAAAGTACTTTGTTTATACTCGTGGGATAAAAAAAGCCCTTGAATTATTCAGGGAGGAAAACATTCCACTACTGACACAAATCCAAGTAGAACAGCAAAAATATCAAGGAATTACGGGCTCCATGTCTGTAACACTTAATAATCAAGAGTATACATTAGAACAAGCTGCTGTTTTCTTAAAAGATACAGATAGATCAGTGCGTCAATCGGCATGGGAAGCAATTACAGCCCGTAGGTTGAAAGATAAAGTCCAATTGGACGAATTGTTCAATAGCCTACTAAAGCTTCGCCACCAAGTCGCGCTCAATGCCGGCTTCGAAAATTTTAGAGATTATATGTTTCAGGCTTTAGGTCGCTTCGATTATACTGCAAAAGATTGTTTTAATTTTCATGAAGCCATTGAAAAAGAAATTGTCCCAATTTTAAAGAAACAAGCTGAAAATAGGCGCCAAGCCTTAGGTTTAAGCAGCTTAAAGCCATGGGATATGGAGGTAGATACTTCCGGAAAAGCAGCGCTAAAACCATTTAATAAAGGTGAGGAACTGATTGATAAATCAATTAAATGCTTCAAAGGATTGAGTCAATATATTGGCGAAAGACTCGAAATAATGAAATCAAATGGCTTTTTCGATGTCGATAGCCGCAAAGGAAAAGCACCAGGTGGATATAATTATCCATTGGCAGAAAGTGGAGCTCCTTTTATTTTCATGAACTCTGCAGGTACTTTCCGCGATTTAACCACCATGGTACATGAGGGTGGCCATGCCATTCATACTTTTATTACGGCGAATCTTGAGTTAAATGATTTCAAACATACCCCATCAGAAGTTGCTGAATTGGCTTCGATGAGTATGGAGTTAATTTCTATGGATCATTGGGATGTTTATTTTGAAAATCCTGAGGAATTAAAAAGAGCCAAAAAAGATCAATTAAAGGATGTTTTAAAAACGCTTCCATGGGTTGCAGTGGTAGATCAATTTCAACATTGGATTTATACAAATCCAAATCATAGCACCGAAGAACGCGAGCAATCATGGAAAAATATCTTTGAAACCTTCGGCCAAAATTTTAGTGATTGGTCTGAGCATCCGGAAGCGCTCGAAAATTTATGGCAAAAACAACTCCATATTTTTGAGGTCCCATTTTACTATATAGAATATGGAATTGCTCAACTTGGAGCGATTGCTGTTTGGAAAAACTATAAAAAAGATCCTGAAAAGGGTCTTTCCATGTATTTAGACGCCTTAAAACTAGGTTATACCAAAACGATAAAAGAAATTTACGAAACTGCAGGAATTGAATTTAACTTTAGTGCGGATTATGTGAGAGAATTAGCAGATTTTGTAAAATCTGAGCTTAAAAATTTAGAATAAATTAAATCAAACAAAATAAAAGAAGAATCCATCAATCAATATTTATCAGAATGTACATTCCAAAAAAATATTTTTTATGTTTGGTTCTTTAAACAAACAATTTC
>NZ_JBIIPN010000200.1:0-3680 GCF_044342615.1 Daejeonella sp.
GAAAAATTGCCTCTTTTCACAAAAAGAAACGGATTTACTTAGCGCACTTCGTAATGGAGAGGATGTTTTACCACTCATCCAAAAAAGTATCGCTTCAAAAGCGAAGGAACTCGGTGGTCAATTCACGAAAGACTTTGAGAAAATTCAAGCTGAAGACATTCAAAATCGCAGCATGATTAGTATTGGTGGCTAAAATTTCAGATATTTTTATAATCCTAGCAGCCAATTCAAGCTTTGCTAATCATCAATTTTTTATCGAAATTCACAGCATAATAAGAAAAACAGCCAGATGCCCAAAGAGTTAATACCTGTTTCTGAAGCAAAAAAACTAATTGAAGAGCATATCGAAGCAAACAGTCCCATTCAATTTCATTTAAACGAAGCAGCAGGTTTAATCCTTGCTGAAGATCTATTTTCTTTGAGCGATTTGCCAGGATTCAATCAATCTTCCATGGATGGTTATGCACTAAACTTCGAGGAATGGCAAAAACACCAGGAATTACTCATTGACGGCGAATCGCAAGCAGGATTAGCCGATTTAAAGCCCCTAAAGCCTCAAAGTGTCCGCCGTATATTTACCGGTGCAGCAGTCCCGCCTGGTGCAGATACCGTTGTAATGCAAGAAAAAACGAGCATCTCCAATGGTAAATTAAGCATTACAGATTCACAATTAGTGAAAGGTCACAATGTTAGATTTCAAGGCTCAGAAGCTAAAGCCAATGAAATGGCGCTCGAGAAAAATTCGTATTTAAGTCCAGCGGCTATTGGATTTATCGCCGGACTAGGAATCAACCAGATATTAGCCTATCCACAACCCAGTGTAAGCATTATTCTAACCGGGAATGAATTACAATCACCAGGAAAGCCACTTCAATTAGGACAGGTTTATGATGCCAACTCCTTTGCCTTGAAAGCAGCCTTAAATCAGATAGGTATCACAAAAATTAATATTTTATCGTCAGAGGATAATTTAGAGATTCTTTCTTCAGTATTAAAAAGTGCTCTAAACCAAAGTGATTTGGTTTTACTTACAGGGGGCGTAAGTGTAGGAGATTATGATTTTGTAGTTCAAGCGACTAAAGAAAATAAAGTTGAGCAAATATTCCACAAAATAAAGCAGAAACCTGGGAAGCCACTTTTTTTCGGTAAAAAGGGCAAAAAATACATATTTGGCTTACCTGGAAATCCCGCATCGGTATTAAACTGCTTTTATGAATATGTGTATCCAGCCATTGGGATTTTAAATAATAGTAAGAAAGATCTTATCAAAATTCAAGCGCCACTCAGCAAATCACAAAAAAAAGCATCTGGTTTAACTCAATTTTTAAAAGGATATTTTGATGGTAAAATGGCACATGATCTAAAGGCGCAAGAATCATTTAGGTTAAGCTCTTTTGCCAAGGCAAATTGCTTGATCAAACTAGATGAAAATCAGACAGAATTTACTGAGGGTCAATTAGTTGAAATACACCTCTTGCCTTAATAAATAGCAATGGAAAGCATTTATATTTTTTATATGTTACTTTTTATTGTTGCATTTCTATATGCTTCTGTTGGACATGGTGGTGCCAGCGGTTATTTGGCATTAATGGCAATCTATGCTGTAAGTCCCGAAGTAATGAAACCCACTGCACTCCTACTCAATCTCTTTGTATCGCTTACCGCATTCATACAATTTTACCGTGGGAAGCATTTTAAATGGCCAATTTTCCTTCCACTAGCCCTAGCATCTATCCCAATGGCGTTTTTAGGTGGGATGATTAGTTTAGATGCCGAGATTTACAAAAAAGTACTGGGATTACTCTTACTCATTCCAGTTTTCAGATTCCTTCTTTATAAAAATAATCCCGCACAAGATTTACAAAAAAACACCATTTTTCTATCCATTTTGATTGGTGCAGGAATAGGTTTCCTTTCGGGATTAATAGGCATTGGGGGCGGAATTATACTTTCGCCGGTATTATTATTGTTGCGCTGGACTGACCAAAAACAAACTGCCGCTATCAGTGCATTATTTATTTTCGTAAATTCGTGTTCGGGATTAGCGGGTCATCTATATAAAGGCATCAACTTTAGTCCGGATATGATCAGTTATGTTGGCATTGCCTTTGTCGGCGGACTACTAGGTTCTTATTTAGGGTCCTTGAAATTCAATCAGACTATATTGAAGAACACCTTAGCAATTGTGCTTTTGGTGGCGGGAATAAAACTAATTTTCACATCTTAAAAGCTTAAATATGAAAGTTGAACTTACGCTTTTCGGACAGTTGGCGGATATCGCCGGAAGTCCAAAATTCCACCTTCAAGATATTCCTGACACGGATACACTTCAAAAGAAAATTCATGAAATGTATCCCGAATTGGCAAATATGAGCTATAGCATTGCTGTAAATAAAAAGACTATTCATGAAAATACAGTTTTTGATGGAGATGCAAATGTGGCATTACTACCACCTTTTTCTGGAGGATAAATATGAGCAAAGCAAGTAAAAATGAACGATATGCCCGACAAATATCCTTGAAAGAATTAGGCGAAGCCGGACAAGAAAAATTAAAAAATGCCAAAGTCTTGATTGTTGGTGCTGGAGGCCTTGGATGCCCAGCAATGATGTATCTCGCGGGTGCAGGGATAGGTAATTTGGGCATAGTCGATTTTGATTTAGTAACATTGAGCAACCTCCACCGACAAATTTTATTTTCTGTAAATGATATCGGGCAATCAAAAGCAAAGCGAGCGGCAGAAGTATTGAAACAGATAAATCCGGACATTGAAATACATGTATTTAATGAAGAATTAAACAATAACAATGCATTGAATATTTTATCGGGCTTCGATATCATTCTAGATGGAACAGATAATTTTTCGAGCCGCTACTTGATAAATGATGCTTGTGTACTGCTCAATAAAACACTCGTTTATGGCGCTATTTCACGATTTGAGGGGCAATTAGCTGTTTTTAACAGCGCAAAATCAAGACCTGATGTTAAAGTGAATTACCGCGACCTTTTCCCACTAGCTCCCGCAGATCATGAAGTGTTAAACTGTGCCGAAGCAGGTGTTATTGGGGTATTGCCTGGCATTATTGGTACTATGATGGCCAATGAAACCATCAAATTGATAACTGGAATTGGTGAAGCATTAATCAACCGACTACTCACCTACAACTCTTTAAATAACCAATTTTTTGAATTGGAATTGACTCCAAGAGCGGAAACAAATAAAATGATTCCTAAGGGAATTAACGAATTTGAATCCTTTAATTATGAAGGTTTTTGCAAAATAAATTCAACATTCGATTTGTCTTATGAGAATTTTGAGCCTATGATCAAGAACGGTAATATTCAAATTATAGATGTTCGTGAAAGTGGAGAAACACCTGATATTGAACATATTAGACATATAAATATCCCATTAAGTAAATTAAAAGAACAAATTCCAGAGATTGATGCGGAAACCATAGTACTTTTATGTCAAACAGGTAAACGCAGCAAGGTAGCGGCCGAAATTTTGAGCCAACATTATGGTAAATCACGCAAAATATTTAGCCTTAAATATGGAATCGCCGGATTGCAAAAAGAAAATAATTAGGTATGTCAGAAAGAAAAATTAAAAATATTTTTAGTCAGGGGCCAATTCCTGCCACATTTATTGCTGAAAGCATACAAAAGCATAGTTCGCA
>NZ_JBIIPN010000077.1:0-12190 GCF_044342615.1 Daejeonella sp.
AAATAATCCCTAAACAGCAATCTTTAAATTTTGAAGAAGAGTTGAGAAATCCTATTCCATTATTTGATTTTTACGCTGCTGCGGGGACTTTTAGCGAAATTCAGTCAGAGAAGAATTTCACATTAATTGAAGGCCCTGAAAATAGTTCTGGTAAAGATTATTTCGCATGTAAAATTATCGGGGACTCAATGAATAGAGTCATTCCTAACGGATCTATTTGTGTATTCAAACCAGATACAGGTGGGAGTAGAAATGGGAAAATTGTATTGGTAGAAAACAGAGATGAACAAGATCCAGATTTCAATTCTGCTTTTTCTATAAAAACTTACTCAAGCGAAAAGTCTGTTTCTGATGAAACATGGGGACATGAATCAATTGTGTTGAGGCCAAACTCATATGACAACAGCTACCAAAACATCATAATCACAGAAGAAAATGCAACTGGAATGAGAGTTATTGGCGTATTTGTTGAAATTTTAAAAGATCACAAAAAATAATATGAGTTTATAACAAGGGTTATGAAGGATAGCAAGTAGAACAAATTTGAATATAAACCAAATCTCCCCCCTACCTCAAATCCCCCAAACTATCCACTCCCAATAACTTCTTCGAGGTAAAGCCTTCTGCATGAATGGCATGAATCGATTTACCAAATTCACGGGAACGTGCTTCCACCACTTTTAAGAAGCTGGGTGAAGAAATATACGTTTCTTGTCCATCGCCTTCCGTATTAAAGAATTGGGTTTTAAAGGCATGGATACATTCCATTTTCTTATCAAAGAAATCGGTGATATCCACTAAAATATCTGGCTTGATGTAGTAATCTTGGATGTATTGCAGCAAAAGTCGAGGTCTATAAGCTAATTGACCTTCGCCATTGTATTCGGTTTTAATTTTTGGTAATCCAGAAAGGAAAAAGGAATCCGAGACTAATGCACAGGCACGTCCATGATCAGGATGACGGTCGTTCAAAGCATTGCAAAGCACCACATCCGGATTATATTTACGGATCATTTGAATAATCTTTAATTGGTTTTCCTCGTCATTTTTAAAGAAACCATCCCTCATGCCGAGGTTCTCACGCGCATGAATGCCCATAATCCGAGAGGCTTCCAATGTCTCTTGATCTCTCGTTTCGGCAGTCCCACGTGTACCCAATTCACCCCTGGTAAGATCCACAATACCCACTTTTTTTCCTGCAGCAATCTCCTTCATAATAGTCCCAGAACAACCCAATTCTGCATCATCAGGATGAACTGCAAAAACAAGAATATCTAATTTCATAAAGGTGTGGAATTAAGTAGTTTATTAATCTTCTTTTGAATTCTAGAAGAGCTCGGTTTGGTAAAAGGATAGAAAAAATCTACTAATTCCCCATCCTGATTAATCAAATATTTATGGAAATTCCATCGTGGTGTAGATCCCAATGATCCATTCAGCTTTTTATCCGATAAAAATTTATAAAGTGGATGTGCATACTCCCCTCTCACACGAATCTTATCAAAAACAGGGAAGCTTACACCAAAATTAACTTCGCAAAATTCACTGATTGCCGCACCTTCCAAAGGTTCTTGTCCGCCAAAATCATTTGAAGGGAAAGCTAAAATTTCAAAATTGTCACCCTCGTGGATCTTGTAAAGATTTTCAAGCTCTTTTAATTGGGGTGTAAAACCACATTCCGAGGCAATATTTACTAGGAGTAGAACTTTACCCTTATAATCCTGCAAATTCGCTTCTGTTCCATTCAGGCGCAGAACGGTAAATTGATGGATTGATTTTTTATTCATAAGTAGCTATAAGAGTAATATCCAGAAGATTGAATAATGGCTTCAATGTCTCTATCTTCTTGAGGATCGTATGTGTTTTTAAGATTATTACCGAAAATACGAGCCACCGATTGATAAAAAAATGCAGTAATACCGCCCTTCATATCTTTCAAAAGATCATAACTGCTAGTCCCAGTTTCCCTATCAATTAATTTAATAAGAATTCCGCCTTGCGTTATAGTTAAATTTTTAATCTCTCTGTTAAACATGTCTTTAATTTCAGATTCGAAGGCTTTAATTAAAGCTCTTTTTTCTTTTCTTGTTTTAACATAGCTAAGTTGCGTTTGAAGTTCAGCATATTTCCTTCTGGCATACATGGCATAGGGTAAAACTTTAAGAACATTATATCTGAGACGATTGAATTTGGCTTTTTCTTCGGGGGATTTAAAAATTCGAGTATCAATAATAAGTATTTCAGGAATAACAACCCATGGAATGAGTTCATTGTTGATATTTGTAGTAGACACACGAATAGTATCTGCCACTCCTTTTACGGTTGGATCATTCTTATATTGGGCTGATGCCAAATTTGACATCAAAACCACTAAAATTATTACCAAAAGCCTTAAAATTTTCATAATTTTATAGTTACAAATTTACAGCTAATTATTATATTTATTTATAACCAAAATGTAATATAGTTGGAATAAATTATTCAACGTTTTTTGGAAACAGCTATTGTGTTTAAGGATGAAGGAACTTGTGATTGATCTTGAGGCAGAAAAGAAAGAAATTCTTAAAAGATACCGTGCATTATTGAGAGCATGTAAATCGACCATGCAAAAAGGTGATAAACGGATGATTCGCATTGCCTTTGATATGGCTCTTGAAAGCCATCAAAACATGCGCCGCAAATCTGGAGAACCTTATATTTACCATCCCATTGCAGTGGCACAAATTGCTGCTGAAGAGATTGGCCTTGGGACTACCTCCATTGTTTGTGCGCTTTTGCATGATGTGGTTGAGGATACCGACATCACTCTAGAAGACATTGAGCGTGAATTCGGCAAAAAAGTAGCTAAAATCATTGATGGATTAACTAAAATATCAGGGGTTTTCGACTATAACAGCTCCTTGCAGGCCGAAAACTTCCGAAAAATGCTTCTTACCCTGGCGGATGATGTTCGGGTAATCTTAATTAAGCTGGCAGATCGTTTGCATAATATGCGGACAATGGATTATATGCCTAGAGATAAGCAGCTGAAAATTTCTTCCGAGACTATTTATTTGTATGCACCATTAGCTCATCGACTCGGACTTTACACGTTAAAATCAGAGCTTGAAGATTTAGCCATGAAGTACATGGAGCCTGCAACTTATAAATTCATTGCACAACAACTCAATGAGAAAAAAGCAGAGCGCGAAAATTTCATTAAAGATTTTATTAGTCCGATAAAAGAAATACTAAACGAACAGGGTCTTGAGGCAGATTTGTATGGACGACCAAAATCCATTCATTCAATCTGGACCAAGATGCGCAAAAAAAATATACCATTTGATGAGGTTTATGATCTTTTTGCAGTTCGGGTTATCTTAAATAGCAGACCAGAAAATGAAAAATCAGATTGCTGGAAGGCCTATTCAATCGTAACTGACCTTTACAGACCAAATCCGGATCGTTTGCGAGATTGGATTTCTTCGCCACGTGCAAATGGCTACGAATCGCTACACACCACGGTAATGGGCCCTAGGGGTCAATGGGTTGAAGTGCAGATCCGGACCAATAGAATGAATGAAATTGCTGAAAAGGGATTTGCTGCACATTGGAAATATAAAGAAGAACCTAATTCAGACAGCGGTCTTGACCAATGGATTCAGAAAGTAAGAGAATTGTTGAGTAATCCAGAGGCCAATGCTTTAGATTTTCTTGACGATTTCAAAATGAACCTTTTTTCGGATGAGATCTTCATTTTCACTCCCAAAGGATCATTAATTCAATTACCAATTGAAGCTACGGCACTTGATTTTGCTTTTGAAATACATACAGATATTGGCGCCAGTTGTATTGGAGCTAAGGTTAACCATAAACTTGTCCCACTTTCTCATCAACTGCAAAATGGTGATCAAGTAGAAATTATCACCTCAAGCAAGCAGAGTCCGAAGGAAGATTGGCTAAATTTTGTGGTTACTGCCAAGGCAAAATCAAAAATTAAATCCTCTCTAAAAGAAGAAAAAAGAAAAATTGCTGAACAGGGTAAAGAAATTTTAGAGCGTAAGTTAAAATCACTAAAAGTAACTTACAATACCGATAATCTTTACAAACTATCCTACTATTTCAAGCTTCCCACAACACTTGACCTATTTTTTAATGTTGCGCAAGGGAAAATTGATGTAAAACAGCTGAAAGAGTTTGTCGCATCCGAAAAGGTCATTGAAAATAAGCCTGAAAAGATCGGCCAAAGCCAAAATGAGCAGTTTATTAAAAAAGTCAAGATTGATGTAAATGACACTCTTTTAATCGGAGAAGATCTTCAAAAACTCGATTATAAGCTTTCTAGCTGCTGTAATCCAATTCCTGGGGATGATGTTTTTGGATTTGTAACTGTTGGTGAGGGAATAAAAATCCATCGCACAAACTGCCCCAATGCCACTAAGCTCATGTCAAACTATGGTTATAGAATTGTAAAAGCAAGATGGAATTCACAAAAAGAATTAGCATTTTTAACAGGATTACACATTACAGGAATTGATGATGTTGGCTTAATTAATAAAATTACAACTGTTATCTCTGGCGACTTCAAAGTAAACATGCGATCAATAACGGTAGATACAGAAGATGGCATTTTTGAGGGTTCTATCATGGTTTATGTGAACAATACCATTCATTTGGATAACCTCATAAATAAGCTTAAGGAAGTCCCTGGAGTAACATCAGTAACACGTTTTGATTCAAATAAAGAAGATTTGACAAAAGCTTCCTGAATTAAATACTGAATATTCTTATTTTTTGGATAAATTTGGAGGTCATTAATACATATTATGTCCGCAAAAGACACTATTGCACTAGTAATTAAGATTTTCGAGGCCTACCTTGAAAATAAAAGTTTACGGAAAACTCCGGAACGCTATGCCATTTTGGAGGAAATCTATTCGCGAAATGATCATTTTGATGTGGAATCATTGTATATCCACATGAAAAATAAAAAATATCGTGTTAGTCGCGCAACGGTTTACAACACCCTTGAGCTTCTAGTATCATGCGATTTAGTAACCAAGCATCAGTTTGGAAAAAACATGGCGCAGTTTGAAAAATCTTATGGTTACAAGCAGCATGATCACATTATCTGTATTGACTGTGGTAAAGTGGTTGAGTTTTGCGACCCCAGAATTCAACAAATACAAAGTATGATGGGCGATATCTTAAAATTTGATATCAAGCATCATTCACTCAACTTATACGGAAATTGCACTCGCCTAAAAGAAGGGCATTGCGATTCGTTTGTAAATAAAAATTAATTTAAATATACCTATACCCCCGCATTTTAAATCATGACTGTTGACGTATTGTTAGGCCTCCAATGGGGCGATGAAGGAAAAGGAAAAATTGTTGATGTATTGAGTCCCGAATACGACTTAATTGCTCGTTTTCAAGGCGGACCCAATGCTGGTCATACCTTAGAATTTGACAATCAAAAATATGTTTTGAATACCATTCCTTCGGGAATATTCAACGATAAGGCCATGAATTTGATTGGGAATGGTGTAGTAATTGACCCCATTATCCTAAAAAGAGAGCTGGATAACCTTAAGAAAAATGGCTTTGATCCAGTAGCTAAAAAGAAAATGGTTATTGCTAGAAAGGCACACCTTATTCTGCCAACGCATCAATTATTGGATGCGGCATCAGAAAGCAATATGGGTACAGCTAAAATTGGCTCCACGCTAAAAGGTATCGGTCCGACTTACATGGACAAAACAGGAAGAAATGGTTTACGTGTTGGTGATTCAATGCTTCCAGATTTTCGTGAGCGCTATAATCGTTTAGTGAATAAACATCGTTCTATTTTATCTCATTACGGCGAAATTCCTGATTATTCAGAAAAGGAAGCTGCTTTCTTTGAAGCTATAGAATTATTGAAATCTATACCACAGGTTGATAGTGAGCACTTTGTGAATCAATATCTTAGAGAAGGTAAAAAAGTTTTAGCTGAAGGAGCACAAGGTACCATGTTGGATATCGACTTTGGATCTTACCCTTTTGTAACTTCTTCAAACACAACTACTGCTGGAGCTTGTACCGGATTAGGTGTAGCACCTAAAAATATTGGTAGTGTGATTGGAATATTTAAAGCTTATTGCACTCGTGTTGGTAGCGGACCCTTCCCTACTGAATTAGAAAACGAAACTGGTGAGGAGCTAAGAAGAATTGGGCATGAATTTGGTGCAACTACCGGCCGTCCTCGTCGTTGTGGATGGATTGACCTACCCGCACTAAAATACGCAATTATGCTGAATGGAGTTACTGAAATGGTAATGACCAAGGCAGACGTGCTAAGTGGTTTTGAGACTATTTATGCTTGTACGCACTACAAATACAATGGAGAAGTAATTGATTACATGCCTTATGATATCAATGCATTGAAGGCAGAACCTATTTTCGAAGCAATTCCGGGATGGGCTGAAGATATTACTGGTATTCGTGAGCTTAATGAGATTCCACAGAAATTGAAAAACTATATCGATTACCTTGAGAAACACTTAGGTGTACCGGTAAAATATCTTTCTGTTGGACCAGATCGTGTACAAACATTAACTCTTTGTTAAAATATTTTCTTTTAAAGAATTAAACAGGAATTAATGTATCTATGTTAAGGATTTTTCACTCTGATTGCAGGGATACATTAAAACATAAAAGCTTACACTGGGCAGACTCGTTCTCCACAGCTTGCTTTTTTGATTCAAATCAATATGCTGATCCCTATTCAGCATTTGATTTATTCATTGCTACAGGCGTAAAAAAAGAGCTTATCCATACGGGAAAAGGCTCTTTTAATGAATTAGATTCTTTTTTAGCAGAAAACAAGTCTTATGTTTTGGGATATCTTTCCTACGATTTAAAAAATGACTCAGAGGACTTAGTTTCAAATAATCTAGACCATTTAAAATTTCCTGAATTCCACTTTTTCATACCGGAAACCATCATTTTAATTAAAGGAAATGAAGTCCATATTGAAAGTGAACAACCAGAAGAGATTTGGAGAGCAATAAATGAGTTTGAACTATCAAACATCGAATCGGCGGATCAAAAAAGCAAAATCCAAAGTCGATTTAGTCGCGGAGAATACCTCGACACAGTCAAAGCCATTCAAAAACACATCCAGAGAGGTGATATTTACGAAATAAACTTTTGTCAGGAGTTTTATGCTGAAAATACAAGCATCAATCCTCTTGAAATCTTCTCTAAGCTCAATAAGCTCTCGCCTACTCCATTTGCTAGCTATTTTAAGTCAGATGGACTTTATGTCTTATCGGCAAGTCCTGAGCGCTTCCTAAGCCGCAGAGGAAGTAAAATAATTAGTCAGCCGATTAAAGGCACAAGCTCCCGAAAAACAAATGCCATTCAAGATGAAAACCAAAAGAGAGCACTTTTAGAAAACGAAAAAGAGCGATCTGAGAATGTCATGATTGTTGATTTGGTAAGAAATGATTTAACAAAAAGTGCCAAAGAGGGAACAGTAAAGGTTGAGGAGCTATTCGGACTTTATAGTTTTAAGCAGGTGCATCAAATGATCTCTACGGTAGTTTGTGAGGCAAAAGAATCACTTTCCAATCCCCAAATTATTTCGAACACCTTCCCTATGGGCTCGATGACGGGGGCTCCTAAAATAAGTGCTATGCAGCTCGCCGAAAAATACGAAAGAAGTAAACGTGGCGTATATTCTGGTGCGCTTGGCTATTTTGCTCCAAATGGCGACTTCGACTTTAATGTGGTGATACGGACTATTCTTTACAATGAAAATTCAAAATATTTATCATTTCATGTAGGAAGCGCCATAACGCTCGACTCCGATCCCGAAAAGGAGTATGAAGAATGTATTTTAAAAGGGAAAGCGATTACTGAAGTATTATCCTAAAATAATTAGAATAAAATTTTTCTTGCCTATTCTTTTCGTTTAAAAAGGTTGACTTTAGATTCCTTACCTTTTAACAGGCGCTCAATGTTTTTCTGATGAGTAACTAGAATTAAGATGCAGATACACATCCCATAAAGTACTACGGAACGAATTGGAGATTGAAAAAGAAAAATAACACTCAGTGGGAATGAAAATCCGGAAAGAATTGAGCTTAGTGAAACATACTTTGAAATCAGTAAAACTATTATAAAAGTAAGCACGCAAACCAGCGCAGCACCGGTATGTACCGCCACAATCATCCCAAACAGGGTGGCAATACCTTTACCACCTCTAAATCCAGCGAAAACAGGAAATAAATGCCCCATTACCGCTGTAATTCCTAGTGCTAATTGATAATTAACAAATTGAACCGAATCTTGCGGACCAGTAACGGAAAGGCCGATAAGATAAGCTAGGTTAGTTGCAGTGTAGCCTTTTAAAATATCAAGAATCATCACAGCAATACCTGCTTTTTTACCTAAAACTCTGAAGGTATTTGTAGCACCGGCATTTCCACTGCCATATTCTCTAACATCGATTCCGTAAAAGGCCTGACCTATCCATACAGCTGTAGGAATTGACCCAAAAAGATAGGCAAATAGTAATGCAGAAATTGAGTAAATCGAAATCATTCAGCTACAATAATACTAATTCAATCAGGTGTTCAGGTTAAGTTTTTATTTTATTTAAGAATTTATTGCTTTTAAACTCATATCGAGACTCCTTACAGAATGAGTCAAAGCACCCATAGAGACATAATCAACCCCACATTTTGCATATTCTAGCACATTGTCTTCTGTAATACCTCCCGATGCTTCAGTAACAAAAGAACCGTTTATGAGTTCAACAGCTTTTCTAAGCGTAGGGAAATCGAAATTATCTAATAAAATCCTATCAACTGAGCCAATTTCAAGCACTTGCATTAATTCCTGCAAATTTCTGACTTCAATTTCTACAGGAATTTGAATGTTATTGATTTTTAAGTAGTTCTGTGCAGAATGAATTGCATTGGTAATTCCACCGGCATAATCTACATGATTATCCTTAATTAGAATCATATCGTAAAGTCCAAAGCGGTGATTAACCCCTCCCCCAATTTTCACAGATAATTTCTCCAAATATCGTAGGCCGGGAGTGGTTTTGCGAGTATCTAAAACCTTGGTATTCGTACCTTCCAAAATCTTAACAATGGAATTGGTTTTAGTGGCAATTCCGCTCATTCTTTGCATGGTATTTAAAACTAAACGCTCTGCTTTTAAGATGGAATGAACGCTCCCAGATACTAAGAAGGCAATATCACCGTGTTTAACTGATTGCCCATCAGAAAGAAGGATTTCAAGCTTGAGCGATGCATCAACAGCTTTAAAAATCTCAATGGCAACATCAATTCCGGCGATAATACCTGAATCTTTAATTAGCAATTTAGCTTTACCTTGTTGGCCCTGCGGAATTGTTGAAAGTGAAGTGTGATCACCATCGCCTACATCTTCTGCAAGTGCATTTTGAATAAACGGCTCTAAAAAAATTTTATCTAAATTCATGTAAAATATTAGGCCACAAAAATAGAAATTATCTTAATAAATTCATTCTTTGTCGTATTCTATCCTAATTACCTTAATAGTAAAGAAATCGCCTTCTTTGGCCATGGATATTGAAATCCTAAATTTTTTATCAATTCCCTGAAATGAAAACACAGCAAATCGATAATTAGGATTTGAATTTAACTGGTGTAAAATTTTAACAGTGCTAGGCTTATTTTTCAGCAAGAAGTCGCGTAGAATAAGTTCCGCTTGTGCTTTTGAATACTCATTCTCTTCATTTAGAATATTCATTTCGATTATTGGTGCAAAATATGCAGCAATATTGCGACTATCAGATGTTTTCAAATAAGTAGCAATATCCTCAAAAGAATCAAAATTTTGCGCTTGAAAAGGCACAAATAGTAATATAAATGAAAAAATAGTTTGAAATAATGAAGTTCCCATATTATAATCTCTAACAAATCAATAACTAAGCCATTCTTTAAATTATATGGATTATTTTAAACGGTACCCGTATATTTGTAATGTGGAAAATAAAAAAGCAATTCTTTTGATCCTCGATGGATGGGGCTATGGGAAACATGATAAGACTGATGCTGTAAGTGTAGCAAATACACCTTTTTTTGATAAACTTATTCAGGAATATCCGAATTCTAAACTTGAAGCCTCTGGAGAAGCTGTTGGCTTACCAGCTGGGCAAATGGGAAATTCTGAGGTAGGTCATATGAATTTAGGAGCAGGAAGAGTAGTTTACCAAGAGCTAGGAAGAATTAATAAAGCAGTAAAAGATAATGAATTAGTTAGTCATCCTGTTTTAAAGTCTGCCTTCGATTACGCTAAAAAAGAAAATAAGAATGTCCACTTTATAGGACTTTTATCTGATGGCGGAGTTCATTCACATATTGAGCATTTAAAAGGCTTATGCGATGCTGCTAAAGACAATCAAATAAAAAACGTATTTATTCACGCCTTTATGGATGGTCGTGACTCCGACCCAAATTCGGGTTTACGATTCATCTTAGATCTTGAAAATCACCTACAGAATTCATCAGGCACAATAGCCTCTGCTATAGGAAGATATTATGCCATGGATAGAGATAATCGTTGGGAGCGTGTTAAATTGGCCTACGACCTAATGGTAAATGGTACGGGTAAGCCTAGCAATGATATTTCAGATAGCATTCAAAGTTCATACGATGAGGGTGTAAGTGATGAATTTATTCAACCGATCGTTAAAATAGACAATGACGGACTCCCAATTGGAAAAATTGAAGAAGGCGACGTTGTAATTTGCTTTAATTTTAGAACCGATAGAGGAAGAGAAATAACCACAGTATTAACTCAGCAGGCTTTTCCTGAATATGGGATGAATCCTCTTAATCTTTATTATGTAACGCTTACAAGTTACGATGATACCTTCAAAAATGTTCATGTTGTATTTACTAAAGATGATCTAAATGATACGCTAGGGGCAATATTGGAGAAAAACAATAAGAAACAGATTCGTATTGCAGAGACTGAAAAATATCCACATGTTACCTTTTTCTTTTCAGGTGGAAGAGAGAAAGAATTTGAGAATGAAAAAAGACTTTTAATTCCCTCACCCAAAGTTGCAACATACGACCTACAGCCTGAAATGAGTGCTATACAAATTGCAGATTCTATTTGTGCTGAACTTGAAAATAAATGGCCTGACTTTGTCTGTTTAAATTTTGCCAATCCTGATATGGTTGGTCATACTGGAGTATTTAGCGCGGTTGTAAAGGCAGTTGAAACTGTTGACCGATGTTTACAAAAAGTTGTTGAATGTGGGATCAAAAACGGCTATTCATTTATCATTTTAGCTGATCATGGTAATGCCGATTTCATGGTAAATCCCGACGGCTCACCAAATACCGCCCATACGACTAATCTTGTTCCTTGTATTTTAATTGACAAAGATTATGCTCACATTAAGGATGGTAAACTTGGGGATGTTGCACCAAGCATCTTAAAAATAATGGGTATAAATCCGCCAGAAATAATGACCGGCGAAATCCTTGTTTCTTAAATGCGACATATCGGATTTTATTTATTTTTATTATTCATAATGTCATGTAAACAGGCTGAAGATAAAGCTCAGAAACCTGTTTACATAGATTTGGAAACTTATTTCAAATCTGAAGCTGGGCGGTTAAGCAAGAAAAAAAATCTTGTAAATAAAACTATTCGACAGAATGGCACATCTGAAAGCAAGAATAAAATCGAAATCGATTGGCTGAATGAATTAAGTCTTTTTATTGGTTCAGATATCAATAAACCCGCTTGGAAGGATAGCTACAAAATCATTCAAAATAATCTTGAATTATCCTACATTGCTTTAGATTCTAATCTTAGGACCAAAGAAATTCATATCCAAAAAGACCTAAAAGGCAATCTAAATCAGATTTATATCAAAAACGTAAATAAAAATCGACTTTATGAATCTATGGAAGAGTTAATTTATATCCCAGATTCAGTTTACAGCATCAAAAAGGAACAAAGAGTCTTATTATTAGGTGATAATAGCTTATTTATTGAAGCCAAAACAATAAAATAAGCTTTTTATAAATAATAGTATTAGTCCCAATTAATCTTGGGAATCGAGTTTTACTTTCCTGAAAATAAACAAGTAATAATATGCTATGATTATGAGTCCGGTGATAAAAAACAGCGTCGAATAAGGCCTAAA
>NZ_JBIIPN010000078.1:0-12143 GCF_044342615.1 Daejeonella sp.
GGAAGTTTATTTCTTATCTAAAACCTGAAAATAACCGTATCCATATTTATGTTGAAACTTGGGATGGTAAAAATACCATTCAGTTAACTTGTGATACCAACAGAAGCATTTCAAACTATTTTTGGGCAAGTAATAATGAGATTTTATACTTGAAAACTGGTCCGGCGAATAAAGATGCAGCCTTAGTCGCCGTAAAAATTGATGGTACCAACAACCGCGAATTATTATCAACCATTGATTCTAGAATCAGGCTAATAACTACAAGTAGAGTTTTTGATGATCATGTTCTGGTAGCTCTCAATAAAAGAGATTCGACCGTATTTGATGCATATAGATTAAATATTCAGACTGGCAAACTAGCCTTAGTATTTAAAAATCCTGGCAATATAACTAAATGGTATTCTGACCCAGTTGGTAATTTGCGTATGGCAATTGCAAGTGATGGGGTTAATGAAACTTTATTATACCGGGAGCAAGAAAGTCAAGCCTTTAACTCAGTAATTACCAATAATTTCAAAACAACTATTTTACCCTTAGCATTTAGTGTAGATAATACCTGTATTTATGCTTTATCTAATCAGAATCGAGATAAGATGGCATTAGTGGAATTAGACTGCAATACTGGTAAGGAGCATAAAACCATTTATAGCCATCCTGATGTAGACGTTTCTGATGCCACCTTTTCTGTTAATAAGGGCAAATTGGTTTATGCTGGCTATGAAACTTGGACAAAGGAACGTCATTATCTGGATGATTCGTTTAAAAGTATTTTTAATAAACTCGAATTACTATTGCCCAATACTGAGATTCTATTGAGTAGTTCTGATTCTGCAGAGAGTAAGTTTATTGTTAGAACCTATACCGATCGTAATCCGGGATCATATTACCGATATACACCAAGTACCAATAAATTGGTAAAATTGAGTGATGTCAACCCTTCACTGCTCATTGAGGATATGGCTGAGATGAAGCCTGTAAGCTTTAAAACTAGAGATTCTCTGATTGTAAATGGATACTTGACTCTTCCAAAAGGTAAAAACAAAGAAAATTTACCTGTGGTGGTAATACCTCATTCAAGTTCTGAAGGTAGAAATAGCTGGGGCTATAATTCTGAAGTGCAATTTTTAGCCAACAGAGGATATGCAGTTTTTCAGGTAAATTTTAGAGGAACAAAAGGCTATGGTAAGAAATTTTGGACTGCTGGTTTCAAAGAATGGGGCGGCAAAATGCAAGATGATATTACAGATGGTGTGCGTTGGTTGATTTCCGAAAAAATTGCAGATCCAAAGCGAATTGCGATATATGGCTATAGTTTTGGAGGTTTTTCGGCCTTACACGGACTGTTTTCTAGACCCGATTTATATCAATGTGGTGCTTCTTATTCTGGTTTTACTAATTTATATACCTATTTGAAGGATATTCCACCTTATTTCAGACCTTACCAGCAAATGTATTATGAAACGGTAGGAAATCCTGAAAAAGACTCCGAATATTTTAGAGCTGTTTCTCCAGTTTTTCATACAGATAAGATTAAAGTCCCTGTTCTAATCGCCCAAGGTGCCAGAGATCCAAGGGTTAACATGAATGAAACCAATCAGTTTGTTAAGGAATTAAAAAAGAAAAATGTTTCGGTAACTTATATCCTTAAAGAAGATGAGGCGCATTATTTCAGGAATATTGACAACCGCCTTGAGTTTTATCGTGAATTAGAGGTATTTCTAGATAAAAACCTTAGCCGTAAATAGCGGATGAAGCAATATCAGCAAACTTATCGTAAAAACTTTGCCCTGGTTATAATTTTCCTAATACTAATTACTGCCGCTCTCGGTGGGGCTTTATATACCGCTTATAACTTTACCGCTAAGTACGTAGAAAATGAGTTTGCTTCTCAAAAAATTGAAGTCCTAGAAGAGACTATTAAACCATACAATGATTTTTTTCAAAATAAAATTCCTGAAATATCATTCTATCAAGGCTACCTCGACTCCACGCAAGCGGCAAAGTATATCGATACAATATTCAGAAAATTCAATTTTGTTGATCGTGTTGTTTTTTATGATGCCACTATAAGTAATCGTACATTTTCTGAAGGAATTAGGGTTAATAACTTTTCACTAGGCCCTAAGGCTATTTATCAATTCTCAAGAAATATACCTCCAGATTCAATCCTTCTATTTAAAGAAAATGAATCGTCAAAGCCTTTTTCACTAAAATCAGGAGATGAGTTCAATAAAATGGCCCTTAAGTTTAGTGGTTTTATTGAGTTGGCAGATACGAGTCGTGTTTTAAACGATTCAGATCGGTTCAATGTTTTTTATAGTGTGATATCTAAAAGGATTTCCTACATGAACATCCCTCGAAGGGAGGAGATAAAAATTTATAAAGATTTAATGGTCTCAAATTTGACCCTCTCACCAATATATGAGTTGGATATGTTTTCATTTTATCTCGACCCTCTGAAGCTAACTATTAAAAATACTAAGCCAGAGTTGTATGAATCCATAAATATTAAACCTCTAGTTTATGAATCCCTCGAAAATACTTCTGAGATCATAAGCAATGACCTGCCCTTATCGGGACCTTTCTCTGATTATAAGCTATATTTTAGCTCTAGCAGGACCTTTCTTCGAAAAGAAATAAATGCTCGGTTTTTGCCTATCGCTGGGGGATTAATCATTTCTTATTTTATAGTCGTACTTATCGCCTATTTAATTTTTAGGAATTTGAATATCAACAGTAAACTATTTAAGCTTCAGTATGATTTCATTAATAATCTTACCCACGAGTTTAAAACGCCAGTGAGTGTGATTAAAATAGCTGGCAATAATATCAGAAGTGCTACCCAATTAAGTGATCGTGAACGTAATCATTATGGTAAAATACTTGATGAAGAAGCAGATAAGCTCAACGATTTGATGAATAAATTACTTTCCTTTACTCAGATTGAAAATAAAGCCATACAGATTAAGCCTGAAAGCATTAATCTAGAAGTATTTTGTCAGAATTTGATTGATAGTTACCAAGTAAAGTATCCTAATTTCGATATATCTTACATAATTAAGGGAGTTGAATATTTTAGGTCAGATCCAGTTTTACTTGGTAGCATATTCCAAAATTTGATAGATAATGCTTATAAATATTCTAGGCCTGATAATAAAGTTTTAAAAATCAAGATTACTAAAATTAAGAAGCAGCTGTTTATCAAATTTT
Source organism: Daejeonella sp. (assembly GCF_044342615.1). Lineage (GTDB taxonomy): Bacteria > Bacteroidota > Bacteroidia > Sphingobacteriales > Sphingobacteriaceae > Daejeonella. The sequence continues at coordinate 3,211 of NZ_JBIIPN010000078.1, forward strand.
CTGATCGCGGTATTGGTATTCCTACAAAGGACCTAAATAATATATTTGAAAAATTTTTTAGGGTACAAAACGAGTATAATCAGCAGGGAAGTGTAGGCTTAGGTTTGGCATTTTGTAAAGAACTGGTTAAATTTATGCATGGAAATATATCTGTAAAAAGTGTGGTAGGTGAGGGGTCTGAATTTACAATAGAATTACCTTATGAATTATAATTATGCAAAAAGAAATTAAAATTGCCGTTATTGAGGATGATGAAAATTTACGATTCTTAGTCGTACATCGCCTGCAGGCTGAAGGATATAAAGTAATAGAGGCTTCTGATGGTCTAATTGCTGAAGATTTGATTATGACTGAGCAGCCAGATATTGTATTGCTCGATTGGATGCTACCTACTAAGCAGGGCTCTGAAGTATGTCAGAATGTGCGTAAGCTAGGATTTGATAATCTGATCATTATGATGACCGCTAAGTCGCAGGATATTGATAAAATCGATGCCTATAGCTTTGGAGTTTCTGATTATGTAACTAAGCCCTTCAATATGGATGTATTGGTTGCGTTAATTGAAAATAAGGTAAAATTTGTCATCAATAGTGATAAATCTGAAGTTTATAAATTTGGTAATATGGAGCATCATCCTAATACCCATTCATTGATTCGTGACGGGAAAAAGATTGAGCTTACCATTTTGGAGAACAGAATTTTACTCTACTTTTTAAAGAATGCCAATACCGTTATTAATCGCGATGAGCTGATGATGGTGGTATGGGGCTATAATTCGGATGTAAATACCCGTACTCTCGATATGCACATAGTACGTTTACGGAAGAAAATTGAGAGCAATCCCGATAGACCACATTTTATGCAAACGGTGAGAGGAATAGGATATAAATTTGTAATTGATTAAAAAATTTCGTATATTAAAGTAAAGCCTAAAATTCTATTTTAGTTTATTACGCATTTTTTCGAACCTAATTCGCCATTCTTCGGTGAGTGGCGATAGTTTTATTAAACGGTCGAGCCACTCCTTATTTTTTGGATCATGGTAGCGAACTTGATTTACGTCCATCACCGATATCTGTTCGGGATGAGAGCTAATATGTACCAATTCATCGCTCTTTTTGACAAATCCTGGTTTTATTGTTCTTAAATAAAATCCTGTTAATCCGCTTGTTTGAAGATGAATAGGAAATTGTTTATAGTTATATCGTATCCCAATCATATAACAAGGCCCACGTGGTTCTGATACCTCCACAATAGCTTTTCCCAATTGATAGCGGTCGCCAATATAAACGCAATTTTCATGAGCGTTTTCGCCTTTCAAGGTAAGATTTTCGCCAAACGCACCTTGCTCAAGGTCAAAGCCAAGTTCATTTTTCCATTTTACAAAATGATCTGAATTATAGCAACAAATCGCCTTATCATTTCCTCCATGGTGTTTAGTGTTTTTTACCATGTCGCCAACAAAACCAGTATAATCTAAACTAATTCCCTCAGTTTCGATGCTAATCTTCCTAAATGCAGTCATAGCTTTCTGATGTTCAGAAACGAGCAGTTCTGCTTTGCCAAGGATGTTTATAGAATTAATCTGAATGTTTTTTGTCATGTAGCAATGTTAAATAGTTCTAACATAAAAAGTTGTAAAATCATGGTTCCATCGAGCAAAAGAAAGTAATAATATTCATTTTTCTTCCACTTCGACTTAAATATAAGCCACCCCGATATAAAAACACTGAGCGCTAATGCCCAGAAATTGGCATCCAATTTGCCTATAAATGCGTAAAGTAAGAAAAGATGTGATGCTAGGAAAAATTGACAAAGTCCTAGTGATTTTTTTTCTCCAATTATTACGGGAATAGTCTTAAGCTCATTTTGCTTGTCTTGAAAAAGATCTCGAATATCAAATGGGATGGTTATTGCAACAATAAATAGGAATCGATTTAGAAATAAAATTAGTGTTTCCTGATTTGAAATCGTGCTTATATCATGGCTCTTAATTTCAAATATTGGCAATAATACGGTGCTTCCTGCCCATACCGTAGCGATTATAAAAATCTTTAATCCCGGAATATTTCTAATCCCATATTTATTGCCTTTAGTGCCCCAAATTGGCAGACTATAGGCGATGGAAATTACTCCAAGAGTTAACATAAGTATCAAGGAGGAGAAACTTAGAAAGAAGGCTAATGCTAATAAACTTAAGACGCAAATAATTGATAGGCTTAGCATTAGCCTAAAATTAGAGAATATCCATCGCACTCTTAAGAATGGCGATTTTTCAGGATTTTGCGGCTTTGATAGGAGAATGCTGAAATTATAGGTTAGGATTGTTGAGCAAAATAAGATTGCTAAAACATATGGGTTAGGTTCTATTCCCAGAAGCCAATAGCTTATTAAAGCTTGTGAAACTGCACACAAGGCAATAAAAATATTGCTAAATAATAGAAAATTGAGACTTTGCTTAAGAATTATGTTCATTAATTGAACTCGGGTCACCTTGTCTTAACTCAAATATCGTTATTTCAGGTAACATTCCTACCCTGCCAGGGTAGCCTAAAAAGCCATATCCTACGTTAACATATAATTGTTGTGAGCCTTCTTGGTATCGGCCCGACCATTCTTTATAAACGTACTGCGCCGGACTCCATTGAAATTGTTCGGTAACGATACCAAATTGCATCCCATGCGTATGTCCACTAAACATGGCATCTATTTGAGGATAATTAGCTAATACCTGAGCCCTCCAATGAGATGGGTCATGCGATAACAAAAGTTTAACAGGCTTATCATCTGTGTTTTTTAAGGCTTCATCCAATTTCCCATATTTGGCAAATCGTCCAACGCCCCAATTTTCAATTCCCACAATAGAAATTTCTTCGCCGCTAATTTTTATCGTTCTATTTTCATTCAGAAGTAAATCCCAGCCCATGTTTTTATGTGTTGCCTTTACATCTGCTAGGTTTTTTGCTTTTACTGCTGATGGTCCAAATCCGAATTGATAATCACCATAATCATGATTCCCCAATACAGAATAAACCCCTAGTGGGGCTTTTACCTTTGAGAAAATATCTTGGTAATCACGCATTTCGGAAGCCAAATTATTAACTAAGTCGCCGGTAAAAAATACAAGCTCAGGTTTCTCTTTTAATAACATTTCAACGCCACCTAAAACCGCTTTGCGATCATAAAAACTTCCAGAATGTATATCTGAAAGCTGTGCAATGGTGATCCCCTCAAAAGCTTTGGGAAGGCTTGGTAAGTATAGGACTTGCTTTTTTATCTGATAATCATATGCGCTGGAAACTATTCCGTAGCTTAATGATCCCAAAGGTAAAGCAGCAATTAATGTTCCTGTCTTAATTAAAAATTCAGATCTTGGGATAGCATTTTCTTTTTTGCTGTCATCAATATGCTCTTTCTCGGATTTTGTAAGGTATTTTCTTTTTGTCCAAATAAAGGCTCTTCTTAAATCGTCGAACATCAAAAAGGGCAAAATGAATATTTTTGAGACAAAGGTTAAGAAGAACGATACTAAAATGATGGTGCGAAAGAGAAACTTAATATTGAAAAATATGCTGATAAATACCCCTATAATTAATATAATGGTATAGCCCCACCAAATTTTGGAGAAGGATAAATATTTTTTAGGTTTCCACTTCCACTTTACTGATTTAAGGGCTTTTAAAATATAAAAATCGATTATAAGAAGCAGAATGCTGATTATAATTAAGCCTAAAATTCGGTTTGTCATTTGTTAAAATTCGGTTTTTCTGATTAAGGTCTATTAAAAACGTCCTTGATCATCATTATAGTCTTCATCTTCATCGTCTTCAAACTCTGCACTAAACAAGCTGTTAAACATATCTGCAAAGCTAAAGCCTTTATCTAAAAAAGATTTATTGATCAGAGAGAATTCAGCTAAACCATGTAATAAAAACTCCATCAATAAAACTTTTTGGTTCTCGCTTAGACGCGGATGGAACTGTTTTATTACAGTTTTTAATCCTGGCACCGATTCTAAAGATTTTTTATAGTCCTCAAGCTTTAAATCATCTACCAAGCTTATGGTATTTCCGGCAGCAAACCAATTTATTATGTCAGCATAGGGATTTGCTGTTTTTGCTTTTTTAACCTTTTCGGGATCAGGGAAATAAGTCACCATTAAGGTTTTGATAGCTTTTCCTAAAAGGATATTTGCCACTTTACTTGGTCCTTCTAGCTCACCTTCATAGACTAGTTCAATTTTTCCTGTAATCGCAGGAATAACGCCTAGGAAATCTGAAATTCTGACAAATGTGCTTTTCTCGTCATTGAGCAACATGCGTCGTTCAGCATTGCTAATCAAATTTTCATAAGCAGAAATGGTTAATCGGGCAGAAACACCTGATTTTTTATCAATATATTCCGAATCACGGGCTTCAAAAGCGATTTGTTCTACTAAATCTTTTACTAATCCATCAGCTTCAATGCTTGTACGCTGTGAATCTGTTAAGCGAGCTTCTTGTTGTGTAATTTTTCTCGAAATATCAATGCTGCGCGGGTAATGGGTTAAAATCTGACTTTCAATTCTATCTTTTAAAGGAGTAACAATTGATCCTCTATTGGTATAATCTTCAGGATTTGCAGTAAAAACAAATTGAATATCTAATGCTAAGCGTAGTTTGAAGCCTCTGATTTGAATATCTTTTTCTTGTAGAATATTAAATAGCGCCACTTGAATACGTGCCTGTAAGTCGGGAAGTTCATTAATTACAAAAATTCCTCTGTGGGCTCTCGGAATTAGTCCGAAGTGAATAACCCGCTCATCCGAATAGGTCAATTTTAATGTTGCGGCTTTTATTGGATCCACATCGCCAATTAAATCGGCAACAGTAACATCAGGCGTAGCTAATTTTTCAGTATAGCGGTCTGAACGATGCAGCCAAGCTATGGGTGTTTCTTCTCCTTTGATTTCTAAAATATGATGTCCAAACCAAGAAATTGGGTTCATAGGGTCTTCAAATAATTCAGATCCCTCAATGTATGGCACATATTCGTCTAATAAATTGATCATCAAGCGTGCTATACGCGTTTTTGCTTGCCCGCGTAAACCTAAAAGCAAAATATTGTGTTGCGATAAGATTGCGGTTTGAAGATCAGGAAGTACCGTATCTTCATAACCAATGATACCATCCATTGTGGTATTTTTATTTTTTAGCTCTTTAATGAGATTCTCACGAAGCTCCTCTTTAACTGAACGTGGCTTATATCCCGATTCGCGAAGTTCTTTAAGTGTTTTTATACGCAACAAATCCATATCTTGAAATTCTATCTAATTGTTCTTTTTCTATTCTTTATGTAATCTTCAAAAATATATTCTCCTAATCCTTTCAATGAGCTATAAAATGCTCTACCTCCATTAATTTCTGTAAACTGCCTTACAAATTGCTGTAAATAAGGGTCTTGTGCAATCATGAAAGTAGTTATTGGAATTTTTAGTCGCTTACATTGAGCAGCCATGTTGAGGGTTTTATTAACCACTTTTCGATCTAATCCGACACTATTTTTATAATATTTTAAGCCCTCTTTTAAACAAGTTGGTTTACCATCGGTAATCATGAAAATTTGTTTGTTATGAGTTTTTCTTCTCCTCAATAAATCAACAGCAAGCTCAAGTCCGGCATAGGTATTGGTATAATACGGACCAACCTGTAAATAGGGTAATTCTTTAATGGTGATGGTCCAGGCATCGTTTCCGAAAACAACGATATCGAGTGTATCTTTAGGATATTTTGTTCTAATTAGCTCGGCTAATGCCATAGCCACCTTTTTTGCTGGAGTTATTCGATCTTCTCCATATAAAATCATGGAGTGAGATATATCAATCATTAAGACCGTTGAGGTGGTAGTTTTATAATCTTTCTCTTCTACTTCAAGGTCTCTTTCGGTCATGGAGAAATCTCCTATGCCATTGTTTACCTGAGCATTATGTATGGATGCGGTCATATCAATCTGGTCAACACTATCACCAAATTGATACTCCCTACGATCGGCATTCTTTTCTTCGCCTAAACCCGAAACATTTGTATTGTGACCCCCTTTACCCGATTTCTTCAATTGGCCAAAGATTTCTTCGAGTGCTGATTGACGAATGCTTTGTTCGGTTTTGGCCGTTATTTTGAATCCGCCGGGATTTTTTTCATCGTCGCCTAAGTAACCTTTCTTCTTCAAATCATCGATAAAATCACCCATGCCATACTCATCGGTGGTAAGCTTGTACTTCTTATCTAATTCATTGAGCCACGCGATTGCTTCATCTGCATCGCCTGAAGTATAATTGAGCAATTCGAGAAATAGTTTCAATAATTCGTCAAAGCCTCCCTTGGGAAGCTCATTCGGAATAAATTTTGAAAATGCATGTCCCCGCATGTGGTTATTTTGAGATGTTTAATAAAAATCTAAGTTATGGCTTTAGCCGACTAATAATGTTAAGTATGTGTCAAATAAAGGATTCTATTTCATTATTTCTTAATTCTATTTCTTTTTTATCTTGATAACATTTATTTTTAGACATGAAGAAAATACTCCTTTCCCTATTTTTTATATTTCCTACACTTAGCTTATTTGCACAAACTAGTGATAAAGAACTGATTATGGGCCTCCTTGAAAACCAGCGCCTAGCATGGAATAAGGGCGATGTTGAGGAGTTTATGCAGAGCTATGTTAAATCTGATTCTTTACTTTATGTTGGGAAAACTGGCCCTAAATATGGCTGGAACAATACGCTCAATAATTATAAAAAGTCTTATCCTGATAAACAAGCAATGGGCTATTTAAGTTTCGATATTAAGGATGTAAAAATTTTATCTCCTGATCATGCTTTTGTACTGGGTGCTTGGAAGCTAAAGCGTGAGAAAGATGAGCCAGGAGGTTATTTTACTCTTATTGTGAAAAAAATTAATGGTGAATGGAAGGTAATTTCCGACCATTCAAGTTAAGCACTAAGTTACTTTTGCTTTTTTAACAATTTTTGAAAACAATCCAGGTAAAAAGCGCTTTAAAAGTACGCCATACTTTTCTTTACCACCGATATAAACCTCTTCTTTACCAGTTAGGATAGCTTTTATTATTTGGCTAGCACATTCTTCAGCTGGCATTCCATTTGCTTGAGCTTCGTCCATGCTGTTTTGCTTGCTGCCATCTGCAGTTAGCGCATTGATGGTTACATTCGTTTTTATGAATCCCGGGCAAACAATTGTGATTTTAATAGCAGGGCCTATTTCTGACCTTAAGGAGTCGAAATAGCCATGTAAAGCATGCTTTGAAGCGGAGTAGGCCGAGCGAAATTTAGTGCCGAATTTCCCGACAAGGCTACTGATAATAACAATATGCCCTGTTTTTTTTGAAAGCATAGAAGGCAGTAAATGTTGTGTTAGAGCAACTGTTCCCCAAAAATTAACATTCATAAGTCTCTGTGCAACAGATAATTCAGTTTCAAGAGCTAATGATCTCTGACTAATTCCGCCAGAATGAATAACGATATCTATCTTATTAAAAATCTTTATTGCTTCATTTGTTACATCCTTTAATGAATCGGTATTTTCAAGATCTAGCGGTAAAACATGCACATCCAAAGGATTGATTTTGCAATTGTTTTTTACATGATAAAGCGCTTCTCTATTTCTAGATGAAATAATAAGTCTAGCCCCCATTTTATTTAGTTGATAACAAAGTGCCTCACCAATTCCACTAGAAGCGCCAGTAATCCAAACAATTTTATTTTTTAATTCCATGTTTTAGGCATTAATAAAAAGTTCTGAAGCAATATGGTCAGCAAAAAGCTTACCATCTGTTGTTAGAATAATTCGCTGATCTTTTATCAAAATCCAGTTCTTTTCGCTGAAAACATCCAAATTGTTTTTGATTTCATTTGCATAGTCTGAACCAAATTGATCTTTGATTTTATTCAAATCCATTCCCTTACTAGTTCTTAGTGAGGTCATAATATATTCGTTTATGCGATTTTCTAGGGTTAATTCCTCAATTTCTGCGGGAATTTTACCCTTTTCTATTTGATCGATATATTTGGTATTATTTGAAATATTCCATTGCCTACTTTTTCCGTTAAATGAATGAGCTGATGGTCCAATTCCTAGGTATGAAATACCTTCCCAATAATTAGAGTTGTGTTTAGAATGGGATCCTGGCTTTGCGAAATTCGATATTTCATAATGATCAAAACCTGCCTCCTTTAATTGTTCCATTAAAATTAAAAATTGTGCAGCACTCTGACCTTCATCCATGGCTTTTTGCTCTCCTTTTTTGATGAAAGATGATAAGGCTGTTGCTGGTTCAACCGTCATGGAGTAGGATGAAATATGAGGAATATTTAGTTGGATTAGCTCCTGAATATTATGCTCCCATTTAGGATTAGTTAAAAGTGGATATCCATATATTAAATCTGCGGTAATATTTTCGAAACCTGCATCCTGGACTCTCTTAATTGAGCTTTGAGCTTCAGTGGCAGTGTGAGCGCGATTCATCCATCGTAAATCTTCTTCAAAAAAAGATTGAATTCCAATGCTAAATCGATTTATTAGCGTCTGGCGTAGTTCTTTTACTCTTTGTGGATTTAAATCATCGGGGTTAGCCTCAATGGTTATTTCGGCGTTTGATGTCACATCAAATTGATCTACGATTTCGCCAAGAAGTATTTGTAATTCATTGGCACTTAGAAGTGAAGGAGTGCCTCCACCAAAGTAAATTGTGTCAATACTTTGATTGTTTAAATAGCTCTTTCTTAAAAGTAATTCTTGCCTTAATGCTTTGAGCATTGGCTCTTTATACTGTGGTGAGGTGCTAAAGTGAAAATCACAGTAGTGACAGGCTTTTTTACAGAAAGGGATATGGAGATAAATTCCGGCCATGATTCAAATCTACAATAAAAAGCTGTAGGG
>NZ_JBIIPN010000009.1:0-36962 GCF_044342615.1 Daejeonella sp.
AAGGCTCCAAACAGGTTAATGACACCAGAGGAACTAATGAAACTAAAACCAATACCGAGTTATATACAGTATCAGTAAAGGTGTACTAGTGGTACAGTGGTACGGTGACAACACCGACCACAGGACAATACCGAGTGATATAAAGTATCAGTAAAAGTGTACGAGTGGTACGGTGACAACACCGACCACAGGACAATACCGATTGATATAAAGTATCAGTAAAATTGTACGAGCGGTATGGTGCACGAGTGGTACGGTGACAACACCGACCACAGGACACCACTAATTACTAACTACTAATTACTAATTACTAACTACTAATTACTAAAACATGGAGCAAGCAACATTCGGTGGCGGCTGTTTTTGGTGTACAGAAGCAGTATTTCAAAATCTAAAAGGGGTTTCTAAAGTGGTTTCTGGTTATATGGGTGGGCATAAGGAAAACCCAAGCTACGATGATATTTGTACGGGGGACAGCGGTCATGCCGAAATTATCCAGATTGATTATGATCCAGGACAGATTTCTTTTGAAGATCTTTTATTGGTTTTCTTTAAAACACATGATCCAACAACTCTAAATAGACAGGGTAATGATGTTGGGACACAATACCGATCGGTTGTATTTTATGAAAATCAGGAGCAGAAAATTGCTGCAGAAAACATGATTGACCAGCTTGATAAGGAAATGATATTTGAAAGTCCGATTATTACCGAGGTTACGCCCATTTCAAAATTTTACGAAGCGGAGGATTATCACCAAAATTATTTTAACAATAATGCCAACAAAGGCTATTGCGCATATGTTATTCAACCTAAGCTTGTCAAATTCACAAAAGATTTTTGGGATAAATTGAAATAATCATTTTCTTCAAAATCATTGGCTTAATTTTTTCTAATCCCTTAATGGTTCATTATTAAACATTAAGAAATTAAGGTTCATTAAGGCTTAACTTTCATAAATTTCTTAATAATTACATATCTAAAACTCTCTATGATTTTTTAAAATCCAATTTTCTAATCAGCTCATTTCTAAATACTATGTACTAAATACTATGTACTAAATACTAAGTACTATTTATCGCTCCTCTGGTCGGTGTTGTCACCGTACCAGCCAATTTCTTAATTTTTTTCTCGCGCAGATTAAAGGGGATTAACGCAGAGAGGATCTTACAGGGTTGGTCTCGCAGAGGCGCAGAGACGCGAAATTCATATTAATTAATAATGGAATACCGCCTTGTCTTTGCGAGCCTGCCTGCCGGTAGGCAGGCAGGCACGACGAAGCAAAGACATGTTAGCAGAGTTGGATTGCTTCGCTGCGCTCGCAATGACAAGGGGGCTGCGCTCGCAATGACAAGGGGGCTGCGCTCGCAACGACAAGGGGGCTACCCTCGCAAGGAAATTCCGGGTCAAGGACGGAATGACGAGAGCTTCTCTCGCAATTTTAGGCATGAATTTTTAAGCGCCATGTCTTTGCGAGGAGGCACGACGAAGCAATCTATATAATTATCCAAAGCTCTAAAATTACTATGTCTAGAATGGGATTGCTTCGGTACCCTCGCAAGGACAAGGGGGCTACCCTCGCAAGGACAATACCTAGTTTTCATCGATTTCTTAATATTTAGAATCCGAATATTGCATGTAGGGACAGGTCGCTACCTGTCCCTACGTGTTGTTTAAAATAAACCTAACTGGCCTTGATTATCAATATCTAAATCATCCGGATTTGTTATCTCAAAATCAACTTTTTTTACCGGCTTTTCAGGCTCTTTAGCACTTTCAACATGGACTTCAGTTACAACTTCAGGAATTGTATTCTTTTCATCTGAAATGGCATCAGAGGTGCTTTCTGGCTCTTTAGAGCTATCGGACTGTACTTCTGGTATTATTTTTTGAGGCTTCTTTTCTAACTCTTCACTAGGGCTTTCTGATGTGCTATCTTCGCTTAATTTCTGCTCAGAATCTGATTCATTTTCCGAGTCTTCTAAATCTCGAGCAAGTATTGAAACAGGCCTAGCTTCAGGTAATCCTGGAGATCCAGAATCGGAATCATTTGAATCATCTTGAACAACAATAACTTCATCCTCCTCCTCATCAATCGGAGATTGAAGAATGTCAATGTTCATTACCTCATGCGGACTCAATCTGTTCCCCATGGCTTTCATGCCCTTCACTTCAATGGCCTCTGCTAATTCAATCTCAGAAACTTCAGAAATTTTGGTTTTTCCTTTCAGTACTTCGAGCTTAATCTTAGGCTTTGCATGTCCTGAAATAAAGAATAATTTAGAGCCTACTTCTTCACTTATGATGCAAGTCTTTTTGCCAATGGCAGTATTTTCGAACACAAAACGTTTTAAATAATGAGTTTTAGCTTTGCCATCTAAATAAATCACAGAAAACACCTTTTCTGGATTGTATTTTTCGATTATCGTTAAATGATCATCAAAATGATTACTCAATTCGAAGCTACTAAGCTCGTAAATACCCTGCTGATTTACTGTAAGGATTCTATCGTCGCCATCAAACTCACCCAAATATTTACCTCTATTATCTACATTTAAGCGCTTTAAAGTCTCATCAAACCAAATTTTTCTTCCAGATAAGGTAGAAACACCTTTACTCTTTAAAAGCACCTTTTTTACTGGATATTTAGTTACAATATTCCCCATTGAGCTCCGGCCTTTAATCACATGGTCGGCAAAATCAATATCAAATTGCAGTTTTTTAAGTTTGGAATGTGGCTTTAACTGAATATTAATTAGTTCAGCTTCCCCATTCGGATTGGCAGTAAAATATAATGCTTTAGACCCTTTCGAACCTTTTGTAAGGTCATAATCCTTATCCCGTGTAACTCCTAAAACAGAGAATCTCTTGATATAAGAAGTCCCACTTTCACCATCTCTGTAAATCATGTTATAAACGGTCCGCTCATCATTCTTTTTAAATACCTGAGCGTGTAAAATACCCTTGCCTACAAAGGTTTTTTCGGCCACTTTAGAAACGTTGAACTTCCCATCTTCCTTAAAGACGATTATTTCATCTAAATCCGAGCAATCGCATACAAATTCATCTTTACGCAAGCCAGTACCAATAAACCCATCTTCACGGTTCATGTAAAGTTTCACATTGGCTAAGGCAACCTTTGCAGCTTCTACTTTATCAAATGCCCTAATTTCAGTTTTACGCTCCCGGCCGGCACCATATTTCGCTTTCAGCTTCTCAAACCATGCAATAGCATAATCCGTTAGATGCTTCAAATGCTTGTTTACTTCTTTGATTTCAGCTTCTAACGCTAATAATTGTTCATCAGATTTTTTAAGGTCGAAACGCGTAATGCTGCTCATTGGCTTATCAATCAGCTTTTTATAATCTTCAGGGAGTATTTCGCGATAAAACTGCGGGAAGAAAGGTTCAAACAATTTATTTAAAACCTCTACTACTGTTTCAAAATTTCCTGAGCTCTCATATTCGGCATTCTTATACATTCCTTCCTGAATAAAAATCTTCAGTAAGGAGCTAAAGAATATTTTTTCCTTAAGCTCTGCTAATCTAATTTCAAGCTCTTGTTTGAGTAAACTTTTGGTATGATGTGTACTCTCGATGAGAATATCATTCACACTCATAAAATAAGGCTTATCACCTTTAATTATACAAGTATTGGGAGATATAGATACCTCGCAATCCGTGAATGCATAAAGTGCATCAATGGTTACGTCGGGTGATATTCCTGGCGCAAGGTGAATGATAATTTCTACATTTTTAGCAGTATTATCTTCAATTTTTTTGATTTTAATTTTGCCTTTTTCGTTGGCAGAAATCACAGAATCAATTAACCCACCAGTAGTGGTAGTAAAAGGAATCTCAGTAATTGCGAGAGTCTTTTTATCGCGTTCTACAATCTTTGCGCGTACGCGGATTTTACCTCCACGCATGCCTTCATTATAATTACTAAAATCGGCCATACCACCCATCAAAAAATCGGGTAGCAAATCAGGACGATTACCTTTCAAAACTTCAATAGAGCCATCTATTAGCTCGTTAAAGTTATGAGGCATAATTTTGGTAGCCAAGCCCACAGCTATACCATCGGCGCCCTGAGCGAGCAAAAGAGGGAATTTTACAGGTAAAGTAACAGGTTCCTTATTCCTACCATCATAGCTACTTTGCCATTCGGTGGTATCCGGATTAAAGACCACATCTAAGGCGAATTTCGATAATCTAGCTTCAATATAACGGGGAGCAGCTGCCGAATCGCCAGTAATTGGATCACCCCAGTTACCTTGTGTATCAATTAATAAGTTTTTCTGACCAATTTGCACCATGGCATCACCAATGGACGCATCACCATGCGGATGATACTTCATGGTATTTCCAATCACATTGGCCGCCTTATTAAAACGTCCATCATCCATCTCCTTCAGAGAATGTAAAATACGACGTTGCACGGGCTTTAGTCCATCATGAATATGAGGTACCGCACGATCAAGAATTACATAAGATGCATAATCTAAAAACCAGTTTTCATACAAACCAGAAAGTGATACCACATTATGTAAAACTTCCTTATTGATGTTTTCGCCTTCTGTATTTTCTATTTCTTCACTCATCCTTATTAATGATGTTGTATCAAATTATCATTTAGTTTAAAGCTAAAACAATTAATTTTTAGCTTCCATTTATTCGTTTTCTCGCCCTCTATTTTTCCAGTCTAGTTTCCTCAAAAGCAAAGGGCAGCAGACTTTTTATTCCACTAGTGCGGATAATTGCACCATTTAGGCAATAAAACATCACATTTATGGGCTGCGACTGCTTTTTTTCATATTCTGCCATTACCTGTAAACAAGCACCGCAAGAAGTCACTGGCTCTTTAATCAAAAATTGATCAGTTTGAGCGGTGATTGCCATAGTCATTATTTTATCATCCGGATAAGTGCTACCTATCATAAAAAGTGCTACACGCTCGGCGCATAAACCTGAGGGATAAGCGACATTTTCTTGATTACTGCCATAAACAATCTTGCCACTTTCTAACTGCACAGCTACACCTACACGGAAACCTGAATAAGGCGAATGCGAGTTTTTCATGGCTTTTTCAGCTTCGAGACATAGATTTCGATCCTGGCTATTTAATTCATCAAGTGATGAGTATTCATCAAAAGATATCGAGATGGTCTTTTTTTCCATAATCACTAAGTCAACAATTCGGCCTCAATTTCATCTTTAGCCTGCTCCTCACCCATAAAATCAACCTCTACACGTAAGTTTTTAATAATATGTTGTTGCCTATCGGGGGTATTTTTACCCATATAATATTCCAATAGATTCTTAATTCCCTGCTCTTTAGTTAAAATAACAGGATCTAATCGAATATCCTTACCAATAAATAGTTCGAATTCGATTGGAGAAATCTCACCTAGTCCCTTAAAACGGGTTATTTCAGGCTTATTTCCCAATTTCATAATGGCTCTTTGACGCTCTTCATCGCTATAGCAATAAATAGTTTCCTTCTTGTTTCGAACCCTAAAAAGTGGTGTTTGTAGAATGGAAACGTGTCCCGCTTTTACCAAATCAGGAAAAAATTGAAGAAAAAATGTCATGAGCAATAAGCGAATATGCATTCCATCCACATCCGCATCCGTAGCAATCACGATATTATTATAACGTAAATTGTCTAGTCCGTCTTCAATATTTAGCGCATGTTGTAATAAGTTAAATTCCTCGTTTTCATACACTACTTTTTTGGTCAGACCGTAGCAATTTAGGGGTTTACCCTTCAGACTAAAAACTGCTTGGGTCATTACATCACGAGATTTAGTGATAGAACCACTCGCAGAATCACCCTCCGTTATAAATAAAGTGGTTTCTTGCTTACGTTCATGACTATCTTCAAAATGAATTTTACAGTCCCTTAATTTTTTATTGTGCAATGAGGCCTTTTTAGCTCTTTCATTAGCTAATTTCTTAATTCCGGCTATGTCTTTACGTTCGCGCTCCGATTGAAGAATACGTTTTAAAAGCGCATCCGCATCTGAAGGATGTTTGTGTAAATAATCGTCCAGCTCCTTCTTAACAAAATCATTTATGAATGTACGAACAGATGGTCCATCGGGACCAACATTTTGCGAACCCAGCTTCGTTTTAGTTTGAGATTCGAATACAGGCTCCTGCACACGAATAGAAATAGCAGCCACAATTGAGGCACGAACATCCGAAGCATCGAATTCCTTTTTATAAAATTCGCGAATTGTTTTCACAACCGCTTCTCTAAATGCTGCCTGATGCGTTCCTCCTTGAGTGGTATGCTGCCCGTTTACAAAAGAGTAATATTCTTCACCATATTGCTGTCCGTGAGTCATGGCCACCTCAATATCCTCACCCATGAGGTGAATAATTGGGTATCGCAATGTTTCTGTATCCGTATTTCGGGTTAAAAGATCATATAAACCTCTTTCCGAGAAAAATTTAGTCCCGTTAAAACTAATTGTTAAGCCCGAGTTTAGAAATACATAATTCCAGATCATACTTTCTACAAACTCTGGGATATAGCGGTAGTTTCTAAAAATAGTATCGTCGGCATAAAACACCACAGCAGTACCATTGCGCTGTGTAGTTTCAATTTCAGGCATATCATTTACGAGAACACCCTGCTCAAATTCGGCTTTTTTTGTACGCCCATCACGGTAAGATTGAACCATAAAATGGGACGAAAGAGCATTTACAGCTTTTGTACCTACACCATTCAAGCCCACCGACTTTTGGAAAGCTTTTGAATCGTATTTACCTCCGGTATTGATTTTCGAAACACAATCAATTACCTTACCTAGAGGAATTCCTCGGCCATAATCACGAATAGAGACCTTTTTATCACTAACGGTAATTTCAATCGTCTTGCCAGAACCCATCACAAACTCATCAATGGAGTTGTCGAGAATTTCCTTTAAAAGAACATAGATACCGTCATCGTATGCCGAGCCATCGCCAAGCTTACCGATATACATGCCGGGGCGAAGCCGAATATGTTCTTTCCAGTCGAGCGACCTTATACTATCATCACTATAATCTATTTCAGCCATCCTTGTATTTTTTCAATTAAAGCAATTACAAATTTAAAAATTAGATCTGCAAAAGCCTGCTTAGATTTCCACATTTAAACAAAAAGAGTCCTGATTTAATACCAGGACTCTTTATTTTAAAGCATTTCACAATATACTTAAACTTTTCGAAGTCTGATGATCCGCAAGTGATGTAATAACTTAATCACAGGATAAGAAGGATCAAATTCATACCATTTTAATGCAAAATTGACGTTATTTGGTTTTTTGTGGTGATTGTTTTGAAATAATTCACCTAACATTAAGAAGTCTAGTGGCAGACTATTTTTACTATGATCATCATTATCATAATTTGAATAACCGTATTTATGTCCGCACCAGTTTACCACAGCACCATGAATTGGTCCCATTAAAAAATGGATAGGAAGCAATAAAAACATCCACCAATACTCCGCAAACTGAACATAAAAAGTGATGTAAGCCACAATAAATAAAGAGCGGGTAATCCAAAGATCACCAATACGATCAATTAATGCCCATGTTGGGTAATTATCGCGAAAAGCCGGTTCTGGTTCAATTTTGAACTTTACGTAATCGAGGTAAATATTTTTAGTTTGGATCATCATTCCAATCACATCCTTGAAGAAATGAGGCGAATGAGGATCCTTTTCAGTATCGCTGTAGGCATGATGCATGCGGTGCATAATGGCATAGGCACGAGGATTTAAAAATGAAGAACCTTGTGCTAGAAAGGTGGCCATATAGAAAAACTTTTCCCAGAAAGGATTCATTTTAAACATCTTATGAGAAGAGTAACGGTGTAGGAAAAATGTTTGAAAGAACAGTGACAAAAACCAGTGGCAAAGAAAGAAAATTAAAATAATCATAGGTTTAAATGCTTTGATTTTTAAAGCGAGTAAAAATAGGCAATTATTATTGTTTTAGATCAGAACTATTGTAACGAAATGCTGCTTTCAGCGTCTAACGGCCAAAATCATCTTGCAAACGAACAATATCTGATTCATCTGATGGATTTGAGGCGTCGGTATGCTGCCATATCTCGGCCACTAGTCCCCAATCATTTAAACCCACTAATCTATGACGTTCACCTTTCTGTAAAACAATACGGTCGCCGGGATTGTAAATACCTATTTCAGTTTCTTGATCCGTTAAGCTTCTAACCACACCCACTTGGCCTTTGATAACCTGCCAAATTTCGGCTCTACGATAGTGATACTGCCAAGAAAGTCGCTTTTGAGGGGCTACAATCAAAAACTTCGGACTTAATTTTCCAGATATTTTAAGGTCGCTGATTTCTATACCATCAAAATAAGTATTTGCAAATTCCTGAGCTTGATTTTCATCAATCACGAAAAAACCACCCCAAGGACGAGTTAAATCTTGTTGAACGATGGTAAAACCGTTTTTTTCTAAACTTTCCTTTGCTTCAAGAAAAATTTGATGAGATGCTTGAGTTAAATCCATTTAATACAATAATAGAGGTATTGAAGGAATAATGCAATTCAATTTTGCTAAGCGGCTAAGATTGAGAATGAAAAAATAAACTATTAAAACAAATCCTTGTACTCCTCCTCATCTCCAAGCTTTTGTACCGACTTCAATTCTAATAAATTAGGTGATAATACCTCGAGAGCCTTCATGCGATCAGCTAATGAGAGAACCCTATTTACCCAGATATTGGCATTTTCAATGGTAAGTAAACAAGGCATTCGATCATGAAGATTTTTCATATCATCGTTAGCTGGACGAGTAATTATGGTGCAACTATGAATTATTTCACCCGTTTTTTTATCTAACCAGGTATCCCATAAACCAGCCATTAATGTAAATCGCATGTCTTTCATTCGGATGAGATAGGGCTGTTTTTTCTTAGCCTTTTCATCCAATTTTTTCCACTCATAAAATCCATCTGTGATGATTACACAATGTTTTTTACCTATTAAATGCTTCCAGCTACCTGATTCATGCAGATTTTCTATGCGGGCATTAAAAGTACTAAACTTAGGTTTTTCCTTCGCCCAAAAAGGGATTAGCGTCCAGCTAAAATATTGAAGATCTGAGGGTTTCTCATCCGTAAAAAGGGGCAATTCCATACTTGGTGGAACGTTAATATTGCCCGACCTTTTCAAATCATCGGCTAATTTTAAATGCAAGCCTTCAGCGATACTCGTTTGATCAGATATAGTAACTCTACCGCACATAAAAAGGAATTAAAAAGACGCAAAATACAAATTTATTAAATTGAAATTGTGGAATATGAGAATGCTTTAATATTGACCATAGTCATAAGAAAGTATGCCTTAAATCATATTTTAAGAGGTTCAAACTCAATAAATTTGATAATTAATGACAATTAAATAGGAATCTAACACCTATAATAAACATAATACCCGAAATGACATATGCCTACAACCATAGCACAACGCTACTTTGAAGAACTAGAAAACTGGAGCGAATCTATCAAATTTTATTCCGTAGAAATGAATCACTTAGAATCAAAATTATATGAAGTTATAAGAAGAAATTCGGTAGTTGGAATTGCTGACAAAGTAAATACTTATCAAGTCAGTTTAAATAATCTTTCAGAAAAATTTGATTCGCTATTGGAGTATATTGATGCCCAAGAGACGGAAATAAATATTGATGGCAAACTACTCGACGACCTTGCCATAGGCTTTGAAGTAGATAAGCAGCAATTGGAATTACGTAAGAAAATGAAGGTCTTGGAAAAAAAGTATATTGATGCCAAATATGCCTGCAATAATTTCTTAATGGGTTCGACAAAAAATAAAGAATAGAATTTTAATAGACAGTCAATTAATCAAGTTTTAAACATAATTAATTCATATCAATGAATAATTTCTGCAACATGTGTTCTAATGTTCGCGCCGATTTTATCAATTGGCAAATCATCGGGGTCTAGTCCGAAGGGATCTTCAATCGACTCAGCAATAAGCTCCAGCGAGGCCATCACATAAAATATGAAGGGCACTGCTGCGATGACGAAATATCCCATCGAAAAAACAAAGCCAATGGGAAGAGTCAATACATAGATAAAAATAAATTTCTTAATAAAGGAGCTATAAGAAAGCGGAATAGGTGTATTTTTTATACGCTCACAAGCACCGCAAACATCGGTAAAAGCGTTTATTTCATTATTTAAAATCAGAAGCTGATCTCCATTTATTTTTCCATCCTTATAAAGTGTGGCACTACGAGACACGATTAAGGAAGCAACCTGATTAGGACCATGTTTTTCTGAATCTAATGTCTCAAACTCAGGATGCTCTTTTGAATCGAGCATAAATTGTGTTCTATTTGAACGAAGATGAGTAAATAAAGTATCGGCAAAAAGAGGAATAGATTTTTTATAGAAACTACGATTTACCAGATCATCCTTGTCGAGGAAAGCATTCATTTTCATGGCCAAACTACGGCTCGTATTGGTTAAAGTACCCCACAGTTTGCGAGCTTCCCACCAACGATCATAAGCCGTATTAGTCCGAAAAACAAGCAAAATAGACATCACGAAGCCTAATAAATTATGGACAATGGTAATATTTTTCACCCATGCCACATCTGAAAGCTTAATATATTCAAGCTCATAATATGCTATTCCGCCAGAATATATTGCCAATGCAATCATTAAAGGGAACAACTTTCTAGCTGTATCGGAGCGATGAAGATAAAAGGTTGAGTAAAACCAATCTTTAGGATTATAAACAATCATGCTGCAAAATAAGGAAATGAATATGAAATTAGGAAATTGTTTGATTGAGACATCTCCCTTGTAGCATTATAATTTAGCGTTCCTTTGAGAAAAAGCTTGAAATTACTTTCATATGGGGAGCTGTTAAAATAGCAATTGCCATGAAAAAAATAGCTAGGAGCCGCTCTAAATTGCCCTTAAACACTAAAAATAAGAAAGCAATCATCAAAAAAGAAACCCCATTGGTAATCCATGATTTTTGATAAATAAACCAATAAGATTTATCCTGCCAGCCCAAAAATTTCTTTATTTCTATCATCGAAAGCCCTGCATGCCAGATGTTAAAATAGAGTCCGAAGCCCAATAAAATTGGCAAATTAAACACAATGACCATGAGCAGTGCGAGCTGCAAAATAGCTTCAATTTGCGGAAATCCTATTTGTTTGTTTGAGATGAGATAAATGATTAAAAGTGGGACAAATATGAAAATCGAGACAAGTAAAAACTCCTGTTGATATCCATAAAAGAAACGCAATTTTTCTATCTGACTATTTTCAAAACCGGGAAAACCGAGCAGGATAGCCTCCAGTTGAGGGAATTGATAGAGAAGGTAATTCAACAGGAAAAGGAGTCCGTAGACCGAAAAAAGCATTTTAGAACCCAAATTAGCTTTCAAGCCCATACTTTTCAAATCCATTTCGCCAAAATGATAGGCCGAAATTAGGATAAAAAGTAAAATAGAAAGTTCTACACTGATGATCCAAAGAATGGAATAAAGAATAGCAAAGCCGAGATAGAAAAGTAAAAAATGGGCTATCGATCTTAAGGTCATCACTTCCTTACGATGATGGTGATAAATAAAATGATCTAAAGAACCGTGTGGGATACCGAAAAAAAGGACTCCTAAACCAAAAAACAGGAGTTGAATAGAATCATTTAACGAAAAGAAGTAATGCACTAAAAAAAGAGCACAGGCAAAAACCAAGTATTTAAAGCGGCTATATTTAGAATTTAGCTTGAACATAGTGTAGCACCTGTTTTAAAAACAAACGTTTGGGCAAAGTACTAAAAAGTGAGATCTCCTCCAAAAGACTCGATTGCTCATCGAGGAAGGTTAAAATCTCATTAAAAGAATTCCGAGAAAATAGCTGATCCATTATGATGGCTACTTTTTCGGGTTTTTTTTGAATAATTTGAAGTAAAAGTGTGTCATAAAAATCGAAACGTGCTAAGCCAGGCATATTTTGTACAGCATTATTGCCATTTAAAAAGCATTCCATTAAATATTCGGTATGCCTAGAAATACGTTTAAAGGCATATCCTGTACTTGGCTTAATGGCACCTGCAGCAGAGCCAATTTGAATAACACCATGTTCACTAATTGCTGGAAAATCAAAGTCGGTCATAGGAATCTTACCCTTTTCCTCTCTTATAATTTCAAAGGGACAATTAATTTTATCAGAGATATACTTTTCGAGATAGGAATTATAAGTATGATCGGTATAGGAATCAACTTTTGAAAAAGAAGTAAATTCAATTAATGCTTCCGTTTCAGAGAAAGGTAAAACATACATAAAATGAGCTGCACCATCTTGTGGGACAGAGAAATCCATTATTGTAGCCTGATTAGCCTTAAATACAGGCGAATCGGTCTTTATAAAAAAACCCTTAAAATGCTGCCAAAGTAAAATCTTTTTTGAGTTCAGGACTTCAAAATCATGCAAGCTACTATACACATGCTTTGCTTGATAAGTATTTTGGGATGTAATTACTTGTTTAAGATTATTATCGGACTTAAACTGCCTAACTTCTTCGTAAACAACTTTAACACGGGGCGATTTCGCGATAAGCTGCTGATGATAATCAAAAAACTGCTCACTATTGATGTAATTATAACGAAAGGGAGCGATTGATCTAGTTAAATCAGACTTAGAGGAGGCAAACTTCAATTCTTCCCAATATTTACTGATTAAAAAATCATATTCCGAAGGCTTGTTTGTCCAGAAGCACCAAGATTTGTGACTAGAATGCAAATTGCTTTCAATCAATAAGATATCGCCAGTTTGTTCGGCAGGTAATTTGAGCAGGGCATTAATTAATTGCATGCCTGCGCATCCTGCACCTACAATAATAATATTGGCATCGATCATTATGCTAAAAAAGGAAATAAAAACAAAAGGCATCCATGAAGGACACCTTTTGCTTTAAATTGATAAAATTCAATTTGTAATGGAATAGATTATGCTTTTTTAGCTTTTGCTGTTTCAGCAATTGCCACTGAATAGATAACTAAACCGAAACCAATTTTGTTGATAGCATCCGCTACGTTGTAGAACAAATCAATTGAACTTACTTCAAACATACCTGACAATAGGTTTCCTGGCAATACCATGTATCCAATTGGATAGATAGACCAACCTAAAGTGATAAAGATTTTCAACAAGAACATAGCTCTTGATAAAGCTTCGCTTTTTGATTCCTTAGCCAATTTAGCTACGTCACCTGCGAATACTTCATAAACAATGTACAAGTAACCTAAGGTAGAAAGTACTCCCCACATTACATTATTGTCTATGCCTGAAGTTTCACCAATAAAACCAGTAATAAGCATTACTAATGAAGCAAGAATCAACTTAGATAAAGTTGCAGTCTTAGCACCAAATGGCTTTGTTAATAAATAAAACTCTACACACATCAATGGCACAGTTAGTGTCCAATCTACATAGCGGAAAGCAGTTGGGCTTTGTCCTGTAGCAAGATAGAAATCTCTCATGTAGTAGTAATGTACTGCAGCAATACCAGTGATTAAACCTGATACTAAAAGAGAAATTCTCCACTTTGGATCTACTGAACCTCTTTCTACAAAGAAGAATACAGCAGATGCAAGCATAGCCATATAACCAATGAAGAAGGTTATAGCTATTGGGTCACCGTTTGTAATTTTTGCTAAAGCATCTGAATCGGCAGCCATAGCACTTAGAATTAATGTTGACATATAAAATGTTTATGGTTTATCCTACTCATATGGCTTTTCAGTTCCGCCCAGTTTTTTTTAGAGTGCAACTGCTAGCACTTTGTTAATTGTAAATTAAACTTAAACATTAATTTTTACAAAAACGAACAAGTAGTAGTACTTATTTTATTGTAAATCAATAAATTAACTAAGTATCTCTCTCTATAAAAACAGGCAAAAAATTTAAAAAAACCATTTAAGCTAGTCTAGAGGCTGTAATTTAGCTGTTACAAAATAATAAATGCTAAAAAACCATTTTGACAGTTTAGCGACAATTAAATCATTGGAAATCACAGATTTATTTTGTTGGTTATTAAAAAAGGGGGAAGAATTTGGCAAAAGAATTGCGGAATGGATTAAAAATGCTGATTATTGTAAAGGAATAAAAAACGCGGAATTAGCTCATTTAGCTACAACGCTTCGATAGGCTTGAAAAGAATTAAAAAATTGGGGGATTAGCTCATTTGGCTAGAGCGCTTCGATAGGCTTGAAAGGGATGATTGGTGAGGAAATAAATTTTAATAAATTGAGGGATTAGCTCATTTGGCTAAAACGCTTCGATAGGCTTGAAAGGGATGATTGGTGAGGAAATAAATTTTTAATATAACGGGGGATTAGCTCATTTGGCTAAAACGCTTCGATAGGCTTGAAAGGGATGATTGGTGAGGAAATAAATTTTTAATATAACGGGGGATTAGCTCATTTGGCTAGAGCGCTTCGATAAGCTTGAAAGGGATGATTGGTGAGGAAATACATTTTAATAAATTGGGGGATTAGCTCATTTGGCTAGAGCGCTTCGATAGGCTTGAAAGGGATGATTGGTGAGGAGATAAATTTTTAATAAATTGGGGGATTAGTTCATTTGGCTAGAGCGCTTCGATAGGCTTGAAAGGGATGATTGGTGAGGGAATAAATTTTAAATAAAACGGGGGATTAGCTCATTTGGCTAGAGCGCTTCGCTGGCAGTGAAGAGGTGATCGGTTCGAATCCGATATTCTCCACGGAAGGCTCTGAAGAAATTTCGGAGCCTTTTTTGATATCTTTATTCATAGAATCTCACCAGATTATATGAAAATTATTTAACTGTAATATGTAAACAGTTTTTCTCGGGACAAATTAATATTTTCTCTTCTAATTGCATCTCATTGAGCACTTCATTTAGCGCTCTATTAGATACCGAACAATCTATCGATTTCAAGTATGCTATATCAAAAGACACCCCATAACTATGTGTAGAATTTTTGAAGGTTGCTGCATTTGGATATAATTTCCGAATCCTTTTTTGCTGAACTTCTGTCCGTAACACTGAAGACAATTCAAAATAGCTGTCTTTCAGTTCTGTATTTTTGACTTTATCCTGATATCTACGCCCCATTTCTTTAAGAATCTTATATGCGTATGGAGTAAGATGTTTTGAGCTATTATTAAGATATCTAATCTTATAGCCTGCATTATTTTCGATTTTTAGCAATTTACCACGCCCAACTTGTCTATTTAAATCCCTCTTATCATCGATAAATAAATTATTTGTTAGCTTTTTGGCATTGGGAAGATGCTCAGTTTTATAATTATCGCGTTTTAATTTAAATGAATTCCAAGTACAAGAGCATATATTATTATTGGCATTAAACAATAATGACAGCTCGTAAATTACAACTCGCTTTATCCTATGCCTAAAATGCCATATAAAGGGGGTGCTGAGTAAAAAACATCCAAGGATAAAAATTATAATTATCTTTTTACTAGTAAATATTTTCACTTTATTTAAACTAAAGGCAATAGAATTTACTCATTAGATTTTACTGTTATCAATAAATTGCTGTTAAAAACAGCTTCTGGAGAGATTACTGGCTCATTTAAAGGAATATTATTCCCATATCGTTCTCGCATTTTAGTCTTCACTACTGGATTAGTTAAATCAAAATCCTTTAGTTTTTGAAGTCTGCCAATTTCTAATCCAGTAGCTTCTTTATAAATTTTCCAAATTAATTCAGAGCAATAAATTTTATCATCAGACCACTCGAAAGTTAAATCATAGTTTTTGCCCTTAAACCTCTCTCCTACATTTTTCATTTTGGAGATTACTGGAGGTGTAAGCAGCTTGTCACCATTTTTTAATCGTTTAATAACATATTTACCATCTTTACCCCTATTTATCCAAGTACTTAATAAAGTAAGTTTAACCGGTTGAATGGCTTCAAAAACATAAAAATCTTTACCATTTTGATAGATAATTCCGCAATGCGAATATTTTGATTTAGTAGCTAGTTGAATGGCTTTACTTTGACTTGAGACAGATGTTTGAAAAATTAAATCTCCATTTTTTATTGAGCTATTGATATCGCTTAAAACATTATCAGAGTTAATGTACTCAAGCTTAATCAGATTAGTTAATGTCCCATTTAAATAAAAACCAGACAATGGAAGTAGCATTACAATGCTTGAAAAGATCACTAATATTTTTCTATTCATTTTATTTTTTAAGCTTTTGTTTACATTTTTCACACAACCACACTTTCATGAAATCTACTTGTTTAACTGTTCCTTTGGCAGCAGTCATCATGCATCTATCGTTATTTGTACAATGCTTTAAACCTAAATTATGGCCAATTTCATGAAGTGCAACCTTTTCTAATCTTTCAAGGATTTTCTGCTGAGAAACTCCTTTTTTTAACCGGAAAGTGGAGATGATAGCCGTTCTACCAGGGTTTAAACCTAAACCCATAATGCCCCATTCTGGATCTGCCTTTTCCTTGTTATTATGACTTATATCTCTTTCTGTGATAAAAAGCAGATTCTCGGATGTTTTATTAGATCTCAAGGCCTTATTAGCGTCTACTCTCTTTTTTACAGGACTTAACATTGCATTTGTAACTGCTTTTTGCGGCTTGACCACGCAATTATATCCATAAAAAGATTTCACCGACTCTTTTACCAGCTGAATATAAATTGGTGACACTTTACCAAGTGGCTGGATATGGATTGTTTTAGGGACTGGTTGGGAACAACTGAAATTTATTAATGCTAAAAATAGTGCGGGGATTAGCAAAAATGTTTTTGGGGATTTCATTTACAGTAGATTATTAATTTAAAAGGGCTGAGAAATTATTTCTCTCTATACTGGTAAGTTAAATTAAAGGGGGTTGTTTTAAAAAAGTGAACCCAATTATCTTGGAATTTAAATTTTAAACCGCCCAGATTAATGGCTGTATATACTTCTCCTTTATTATCGAATTTTATGTATTGATAAACATCAAAACCATTTTTTAATTTTTTCAATTGAAAGGGGTTTAGGGCGTAAGATAATCGCCAATCTTTATTTTGTTCAAACGTCACTCTTTTCACCTCACCTACTCCCATACCTTTTAAAGCATTTATAATTACAGTGTAGACTTCCCCCAATTTAAGCCAATTAAAAGTAATGTGAATATTGAGTGTATTTTTATCTACTTTTTTAAAAACAGAGACTAGTTTGATAATTTTAAACTTTTGTGGATTAAAATTATAATTAGTTTATTTCAATATGTACCATGTGCTGTGAAAAATATCCTTTGCCAAAATAGTCAAAAACTTTTCCATTTCTCAGTTTAAACTTTCTTTGGTTTTTCTTTGCAGCCTTTTCAATAATTTCAAAATCTTCTTTGCCATAAGTGCCATCACCATTGATGTCGATGACATATAAGTCTATTGCTTTGCCTTTTAAATGTTTTGATTTTCCATTTTTAACTGAATTAAGCAAAAGATTATTGAAAAAACCATAGCGTTTTTGAGAAATGATAAACCATTTTGGTTGGTATCCTTGATTGATAATTTCTTCCTTTATTCCCTTAACTTTAGCATGCACAGCTGGGTTTGCATTTAATAAACCACATGCCATCATTAATACATAGCCTATAACACTAAAAAATAAAAACACAGATGCAATTTTTATACCGCTCCATCTTTTTGTTCCATTCATCAAAATTAAAATTCCAGTCAATATTAAGGTTCCAAAGCCTAGAGCAGCTGCAATTCCGGCAAACAGAAAACCAATTACAATTGATAAAAAAATGCACAAAATAAAGCCTAATATTTTCATGTGTAATTCTGAATTAATTAATCTTTATAAAAGCATGGTTTTTTTTGCTCACACTGCAAGATTTCCTGCTTCCAGCACATCCAGAAGCATCATAATCAGTTTTAACTATAATTTTACAATATTTACATTGTGATTTTATATTCCCGAGCAAACCTATATTACACCAAGTATGCCATCCAGCCACTTTACAACCAAAACCCTGAGGCCAATAATCATTGCCACTGGGTTGAAAGTAAATAACTTTATTACATTCTGCACATGCAAAGCAAAAAACGGAATTTGTACTAGGCTCCTTTTCTATTTTTTTAGGAAATGGGGAGAAAAAAAGAAACGTAATCAATATAAATTTTTCCATATCAAATTGATTTTTATTAAAGTAGATATTGCATTTAAATCAAAAATAATCTTAAAGAAATTATAAATTTAAGGAATTAGTTTTCGCTAGTAAAAATGAATTTAACGCTAAATTGAAAATAGTAATAGTTGGGGGTATCATCAGTAGAATGCCATTTAGTTTCAAGGTGTAAAATACTTTTACATTATTTATTTAAATCCTTAATTTGTTAATAATAAAATAATTTATTTAATTTCTAATAATGCAAAAATAATTGTAAATAAATGATGCAAAAAAATATTTAATAATTAATAAAGTATACTTTTAAAATAGTCTAGTCCTACAATTTCAGTTTCTTCCTATTTTAGTATAGGGAAATTTAAGAAACTGTCTAAATTTATAACTAGAGATATAATCATTTATAAAATAAAAAATAATACACGAATTTAATTTTATTGAGAGCGGTTTGTTCTAAATTTGAGGCGTAAATAATTAATTGTTCTTTTAACAGTAATATAGATTACAGATATTAAAAATACCAATAATAAAACACCTACAATAAGCTCAAAAGTGGTACTTTCATCATCTTCACAAACATCCTCTAATACAATATTTCTTTGAATAGCAATTTTATTAATTTCTGATTTTATTTCAGGTTCACATCCATAATAAGACTTAAGCTTTTCAAGTTCAATTTTTGCAAACAAATTACTAAACGCAAAACGAATATTATATAAATCATTTACGTCTATACTGTCCTGATTAAATTTATATCCTTGAAGTAAATATTTAACTTTTACTTGACTTAGGCTATCAACATGAAATTTATTGCAGATTTTTTTATAAAGTGCTGGGTAATACTCGTTATTTACAATCTCGGCCAAAATTTTTAATTCGGAACTATTTATGTTTTGGGTATTATCATTTGGAATTAATAAGTCAACACCAATATCTATGCTTTCCTCAAAAATTTTTTTTTTATTTTTTTTCGAAAATTCAAGAACATTATTTTTGTACCCATCCTTAAATTTTTTATTTAAATGTATTCCAAACGCATTAACGGTCTGTTTTGAATTTTTCAAACTGTTTTTGGCAATTGCTTCAGTCCCTTCAACAACAATAGTTTTTGAATTCTTGGACCCAGCCTGACCTAAACTTTTAAAAAAACTAGCCCATTGGGCAAAGGAATTAGTAGTTAACAAAATAAAAATGCTAACTATAAATAGGCTTTTCCTGAGGAAATAAAATTTCATATAATAAAATTACAGCTAGCTAAGTAATACAAAATCAAGCTTTAAATTAGGCTTTATTTGGTTATTAACTAAACATCTACATTTTAGACTCT
Organism: Daejeonella sp.; assembly: GCF_044342615.1. Taxonomy (GTDB): domain Bacteria; phylum Bacteroidota; class Bacteroidia; order Sphingobacteriales; family Sphingobacteriaceae; genus Daejeonella. The sequence continues at coordinate 19,550 of NZ_JBIIPN010000009.1, forward strand.
TTAAACGAAATTAAATATTTCAATACTTTATCTAAGTCAATTATGCTCTAAGCACATTTAAAAAGTATTTTTTGACCGGTATTAATTATACAAACTTGCAAAACATAAAAAACTTAACAAACGAAACCCCTTGTTATTACTTAAGCGTTTTAAATTCTGTTTGAAAAATTTCATATTTCGAAACAAACCTAAAAAGGCATTTTAGGATATGGAATAAATTCTGATGCAATTTGAATTAATGCCGGAGCAATAACAAATGAAAGGGCAATTAAAATGACTGCATGAACTACTGCTAGCTCAATATTGTTTTTCATTAATTCATCTTCTTCATTTTCAGGTGTTAAAAAGCCAACAATAATAAAACTGAACCTAAAAAACAATAAGGAAAACACCCACATTGCCGCAAAATAGGCTAATGAATATACCAAAGCGTTGAAATAATCTCCGGTTTTTAAGAAAAAACGATTTGCATTTGCGGTTAATTCAGCGATATGTACCAAATTAATTGACGCTGCAATAAGCGAAGCAACGAACACAATCAATACTGCATGATTCTTTTTGGGCTGACTTAGTTTCTGAAAAAAAACATGCTGTATTTTTGCAAAAAAGAATAGGTATATCAAACCTAATATCAATAGTATGAATAAACTGAATAATTCTTCTAACATAATTTAAAATTTAGTGATTAATTAATTTAAAGCTATTTCCCAATCGCTACCATCAATGTATTGACCCAATACAGGTCCATAAGCAGTCAATTCCCATAAAAAATATTTTTTTGCAATGCCAACATTTCCTCTTCTTCCGTCTCCGGGAATATTTGGTACAGAAACTCCTAAAACAGAATGTACTTCATTTCTACTTACCATAACAGCAACATCAAAGCCAAGTCTTTTTAAAATCGTGTATGCAAATAAAGATCTAGTATCGCAATCGGCTGTCCGCTGAACCGCAAACTCAACAGGAGTATAAACTGCAAACGGAATTACGTTCTCACAACATCCACAAGGATCGCTAGAAACTGCACAGTTTTTGTTTGGAATTTGCTGATCACCATCTACTTCACCACATTTAGGCTCACTTGTCAAAACATAGGTATAGGGTATACTTTGAATACTTGTAACAATCATTTCCATTGATTCATACGGACTTAAACCTTTACTTTGAATAATGCTTTTATATGAATTTATCATGTCATCAAGTATCCTATTATCATTGATATACATTTCTGAATAAAGGTCTCCGCTATAATTTTCGGAATTTATTCTTTGTTGCCTTGAAAAGAGATAGTCATTTTTCTTTATTTTAAAGTTCAGCACGTAGTTTGTACCATTAAAATCCTTCCATTTCCAAACCTTTTCCAAATATTCAATTTCTTTTACCGTAGAATCGACATCAATAGAAGAAGAATCTACATCAATTACTACCTCATCCCAATCAATTTTACTTAAAGAATCAATTCTAACTATATCTGTTGCTAAATCTTCTGTATCAAAAATTCCGAAGTTCAACTTCATTATTGATAAAACAACGACAATTGATATTAATACCCAAAATAATCTATTGGCATTTGAAAAATAGGTGTTTTTATCCTTCATCTATTTAATTCATGAGTTTTCGAAAATACAATCTCACTTGACTTAATATCGGTTTCAATTTTCTTGCATAACTTTTGTGTGTGCAAATAATGGTAAAAAGTGATAGTTAGTTCGCTTAAAGCTAACTCCCTTACATATTCACTTTGCTTGATTTCTTTGCTCTTTATAACGATTATTAATGGCAATAGAAATATTAGGATGAAGATAAAATCAATTACCAGTTTCCAATATCCTAATCCTTTAATCAAAATGTCAAGTGCAAGCAGTAATGAATTAGTATTTAAAACGCTGAAAGAAGAACCATTGGCTGGGCTTAACATATTTTCTACCAGCCAAGTTTCATTTTTCGCGGTGTATAATTTCAGTAAATCATTTAACACTTCATTAATTTGGTTATTAAATAAAAATAATTCTAAGCCATTGGAAAAAACCAAGGCGATTATTATTAAAATCAAAATCCTTAGCGACATGGTTAAAGGGTGCCTTTTTATAGCAGTAATTACTGAATTAGATGCAGTTTTTTCTCTTAGTTTATCTTTTGCAGTATAAACGATTTCATTAATTTTCACATCCGAAAACTTAGAATAATCATCATCCAATTTTACGTAGTCAGAATAATGCTTCTCATGCTTTAAATAGTAAGGCTCAAGTGAACTCTCACTAACATCTAATGCCGTCATGACCAATAAACGATATAAATTAAACACAACAACAGACAGAAAAACAGCAATAAAAATAGCAATCAGCCAGTTTTGAAATATTATTAATGCATATACAATACTTGAAAAAAAGCAAATAAATGAAATCACAAATAACATAATGGTTAACGTAGACAAAATAAATGTTTGTCTTTCGGAATGTTTGGGATCAACTTTCTTGAGTAAATCCGTATCTATACCAATATACCTATACCAGCTCATTAATTAATATTTTACAATTTTAATTTCTACACGCATGTTACAATTCCATCCCTTTTCGTCTATTTCTCTTCCTTCGTAGACATTTTCAGGACAGTTTTCAGACTGCCCCTTCCCAATAGCTTTTATTAAATTCTCAGAAACTCCTTTTGCAATGAAGATTTCCTTTATTCTATTGGCTCTATCTTGATCTATAGTAGTATACTGTGAACCATTGTGATAACCATGAATCTCAATTGAAACATTAGGATTTTCTTTCAATATTTTAACAATATTATCAATATCGTCATTAGAATACTCCCTGATTTTGGTATCATTCCCGTAAAAATAAATTTCACTTGACAAATTATCTAATTCATATTGCAACCTTTCTCTTTCTAGATTTGAGTTACATATACTATCTGCGTAGAAAATCAAATTAGTTAAACTGTCTATTTGAACTTGCTGATTTTTAGTTAATTCTTCCAAACTATCTACTTTGGAAATACAAGCATAATTAACTTCTTGATTGTTATTATCGGTAGTTGACTGGCATTGTTTTAATAAAAATAAAATCAATAATAGGAGAAGCAACCACTTTAAAATACTCCATATTGAAGATAAGCAGCCACCATTTCTACTACCATCTGTGATAATGGGAGGTACATATCTATTCCAACTAGAATTATCTCCACCTATAGGTGGTGTAGTAGAAATTGCTCCTCCACCAACAGGAGGTGGAGGAATTACTTCACCATCATTCTGCGATAAGGGTAATTTGGATTGCTTTTTAATTTTCCCAACCAATTCCCCTTTTAAAATGCCATACGTTTTACCATTTTGCTCCCAAGAATAATCTACTTTGACATTTTTAAGGACCAATTGGTCAAAATCATATATTGCATTTTCTATAGCCTGATTTGAATTAATCTCAATATTGGTTACGTTATGCAACAACATACCGGCTCTATTTAGATGCTTCTCTGGCTCAAAAGAATCAACTAAAACAGCTTCAGTTAAACTTCCCTTATATAGATGAACATTATGCAATTCGCCATCGGGAATTTTTTCACCTATTGAAAATGGAGATTTTTGATGTGTAAAAAAATTGCCTACGAAATTTCCAGCAACATATTTAACAGATTTATCCATTTAGCAATTATGTATTTGAGTCATTAGCACTAATAAAAGCATCAGGGTTTTTAGCTATTTCCTGCTTCTCCTTTTCAGCAAAAAGGGTAATTGCCTCTTTCGCATTTTCCTCTTCTTTTAAATTTTGATGTTCTACAATAGATATAATTCGTTTCGGATTGAAATTTTCTTTGTATTTAGTCAATTTCCCCTCTTCATCTGTCATGTGATTCATGCTGATGCCTTGCTTTGCCTCCAAAATTTGGTTCACATTTTCTGTCATGTAATCATAAGGGGATTTTATTAACATCAATTTTAAAATTACTGGTGCAATTTCAATAATCATGAATAATAATCGTACTAACCAAACTGCCCAGAAAGCAGAACCATAGATTTCAATTTCTTCTCCTTTAATAACTTTATTAGTTGAAGGATCCATTTTAGGAACGGTTTTCCCTTGCGATGAAAGACGTTCAATCATCATTAATTCGTCAAGAAATCCAGGATCTGATTTTTTAATTTCATCCATTTCTTCCTTAATTTTTTGATCAATAGCCTCTTTGTTTTTAATTTTTTCAACTTCAAATAATTTTAATTCACTTTCAAGACTTTCTAATTTTAATTTTTCAGCATCTCTTACTTTTGCCAATGCCTTTGTTCTTGGACCCTCGCCAACTCCAGCACCAGCTCTACCTTGCATTTGATCTTCCCATGCTAGATTTGCTTTTAACCAAATTTCTCTTTGCTTTTCAACTTCAGCTTTTTTAATATTAAAATTTTCAATTTTAGAGGAATCATTAGAAACTTCAGTCTGTAAGATTTCGTAAGACTTACTAATTGCTAATTGATCCATAGATAACTTCCACTCTCTGTTTATTTCTTTTTTAAAAATAAATGTTTCTAATGGAGCTGAAATTGTTAACCCCAATAAAATAGCCATAAATAATCTTGGGGCGGCATTCCCAAGTTCTTGTAAACTTATTGATGATTCTCCATCACCTTTACCAGTACTCGAAACAATAAACCGATCTAAATTAAATACAATTAATGCCCATATAGTAGCTACTGGAATTGTTACGAGCCATTGGCCATCAAAAATAGTGTGCATTGCAAAGCCCATGGCTAAAGCTGCCATAAAACCAGTGGCTAATACTACACCACCTATACCCAAATATTTTACATGATCGGAATAACCACAATATTGAAGTATTTTTTCATCGGCACCAGCGCACCACCAAAAAAATTTAGTGGATTTACTTGGTTTTTTTGCTACGTAATCTACATTTTCATTCATCTTTTTAATTTGTTTAGTTTAATGATTGGTATTTTTTTGTACTAAAAGTATATGACTTTAATATTTTTCCACGCGAAATGGAATTAGTTAAATTTGTTTTTTTTGCACTCGTTTTTACAAAATATTCTGTATTTATTTGTTTGTTTTTAATGTCATGAAAACCGGTCCTTAGCCAGTCAATTAATTTATTTGATTTAGTCTCTGTCAGTTTAAAATTTGAAAACTTACTATTGGAAAACTTTGCAGAACCTATCTTTGGTGAAGTCCTGACAATCTTTTGATTAGAGGCCAAAGGCTTGGTTTGTAATGAATAAAAAATTTCATCAGACAAATCAATAACTGATTCAATCTTTTTACCATTAAAACCATGTGCAACTAAAGTGTATCTTTTCTTATTACTATTAATAATATCTGCGGATGCATTCCCTTTTAGTTTTTTACCAATTGGCAAAAGGTCGATTTTTAGAGCTCCTTCAACTTTCCAGACAAAGTTTATAATTGAATCATTTATTAATATCTTTTGAGAGCTGTGAGGTAAATTCAGTTCACTATTGTCATCTTTATATTCAATACCTTGGGTGTAATAATCAAAATATATAATTTCAAGCTCTTTCCTGTGAACAAAATGCTTTAAATATTTTAATATGGTTTCCGAATACGGAAAAAATGCTAAAGTAAGTGACAGTAAAGTAAAATATTTTACTAACTCAGCAGTTCCCAAAGTTGCTAGATAACTAAATAATGTTTCCATAGTCATTAGAAATATTAGCAAAATAAATTTTAAAATTATCTAAAACCTCCATCTGTTCTAATTCAAGTTTATAATTGAGTTTGCTTTAAATGAAGTCCAGTCAAACTGCCCAATTAATATCGGTGTTGTAGTTTCAAGCAATAAATACTTTTTACCATTAAAGTTAATAGACTCTCCTTCTATACCCAAATCTGACACGGCCGCCATCATATGTTCACCATTTGAAGACTCATTGCCTGAGTTAACAGTACAAGAAACTAAGACAATGTTTTCAGCTGGTATTAATTGTGACAAAATTGAAGCAAAGAAAATTGATTTACTATCGCAATCTGAATATCCTAAAACAAAGGACTCCGGTGGTGTTGAAATTCCGAAGTAATACCATTCATTCGTGTCAAATTCAGGTAGTCCGTATGGTAGAAATTGAACGAAATTCAAGGCCGCTTGTACTCTATTGAAATAATTATCTTGGCTAATTGAAACCAATTCCTTGTATATAAATTTTGAAACTTTATCGGTAAATGAAGTGTATGTAAACACTAGCTTTTTATAATCTATGCCAAAATCAGAGAATGATTTAAAAAAGCAACAATATTGATTCATTTTAAGTGAGAATTCATCTGAGTGGATGCCATCCCTTAGTTTAAATCCATCTTTATTTTTGATTATTAAACTATTTGATAGCCCAAATAAATCGACTTGAGAAGAGACATCAGCAGGATGTAAGAAACAATCAAAAACAACCTTATGAGATTTAACTAGCGGAAAAGAATAACTGAATTGAACTTTATCAGGCAACATTTTACCAATTGGCTTCTGGTTATTAAAAGAAGCATAATTCTGAGGTGCATTCGAATAAATTTTAGTTTTTGATTTATGTTTTGTTAAAAACTCTATAATCGTTTTCGAGTTCTTATTTGAATAACCTAAGTCTACATTCTGGTAATTTTCGAAAAAACCAGATAAGTAGAATATTAAAAAAACAATTAAACTCAGGTAAAAAAAGATCATTGCAATTTTTGATTATAGCCTAAAAAAAACTTTATAAAACTAGGGGTGAAAGCCCACTTTTCACTCTTCCGAAACCTATCCATTATCAAAACACCAAGTACTACAATGGATATAAAAAACGGAATAAAATACCATGGATAATTACTTTGATTTAAACCCAAAAAAATAACCAATGACATCAAGAAAGAATTAAAAATGTAGGCAAACAAACTATTCTTCCCTAAAATTATAAGAATATTTAACACAGGTATAGGTCGTTTAAAACGATTATCTATCAAACCTGCAATAATAAAAAATACAGAAAATGGAATCAATAATAGGATGTTTTTTAAAGGATACCAAAGTTCTAAATAGAAATTTCTAATCGGATAAACTTGGTCAACAATTACAAAATAAGTCAATGCAAATAAACTTAGCCCTAGGAACAAAAAATGGGGACTATATTTTGTAAAAAATAATTTGTGACTAAACGTAAAAGCTCCCAATAAAACAAATGCTAACCAAGGTAAAATTGGGAACCAACCATCATAAAATAACCTTTTTATAGGATTAGCATTAGCAATTGTTGTAAAAATATCGAATAACTGTATCTCATCAATCTCAAAACGATATGAAATAAGATAAGGAAGAATAAAAGATCCAAATAGAATTAATAAAAACAGAAAAATGTAATACTTGAAGTCAATAAAAATCAAAATCAACTGTGAGAATGCAATTAAATATAAAATGTCGTAGGTAACGAAGGGAATAGTCCCCCAAAAAAACATATCAATAAAAACTGCTATAGATAATATTTGCAATGCTCTACTTATGAGTATACTCTTGTTAACATCACGCTTTAACAAATTCATTTGTGTGAAATATCCTGTCAAAATTAAAAATACAGGAGCCGCAAATGAGCATATTAACCTAATAAAATTAAAATCTATAAAATTGAAAAAGTAAATGCTCGTATTAGCAAAAATCATGACTAAAACTGCAATTCCTTTAATTAAATCTAAAGAAAGACTTCTATCCATCTAAATTTAATTTATAAAAGAAAATGTGGTTAAAGCAATGATTAAAATATAAAAGAAGATTGTTACCATGAAAAAGTAAAGATCACTTCTTAAGCTATCTGATTTTTTAGTTCTTTGTTCGTAAATGGCAAACAAAGTGTAAAAAGAAATAAACAGAAAAGTAACAATATGTAAACAATCAGAAAGATTAAGCTTGTCTGAAAATGGCAAATAAGACTCAGTTATATACTTATTTCCGATTGCTGTGAAAAGTGAACCAACTATTAGTGCAAACTTCTCTTCGCTTTGCTTGTTAGGTAAAAACAAGTTTAGTGAGGAGATAAAAAAGGAAATAAACAAAACTAAGAACATTTTCCAGTATAGGTTCCAGGAATCCCTAGATAGGACAATACTAGTGTGCAAAGTATCAATCGAAGCATCTTTTTTTCTTATGTTGCCAAAATTTGATGACCATTCAACAGTTTTAACTTTTATATCAGCACTATCTAAATTCCATTTGTCGATAAAATTGGGCTGAATCAAACTATTTCTATGGTCGATAACAATATTTTTTTCTCCTCTGTAATGACCTAATAATTCAATATCTAAATTCAGAACCAAATTATCAAAAGGATATTTTGAGATGTTTGCTTCATTCAACATTTTTGCTCTGAACTTAGCCAAACAATTAAATTTTTGCCCTATATTAGGAATAACAATACTATCCGCTTCTTTATAAACAAGCTCAAGTTCAATTGATTTATCTATATCTATTAAATCGTTATTAATATTATACAATTCTCCGTATGAATTGGCCCACAAATAAAAAACAACCTCATATGTAGAATTTATATAATCAATGTTATATACATTATCTATATAAATTCCTACATCCAATCTCTTTTCAAAATCACTAGATGATGTTTTAACCTGAGAATAGGAACTAAAAAAACATAACATCAAAATTGATATCAGAATAATCTTCTTAGCTATAACTTGAAATAAAGAAACTATCATTAAAGAATTAAATGTTTTCCAAAATATCGTCTTTAAAATAGAAATTTAATATCAAATTTAAATTTTACCCTCTGCTCTTTCTAAATATATCGTGTGACATACGAAATGTAACGCATTGTCACGTATTATAACATGATGTATAAAAATTGATTACATTGAAAATCTTAGAAGTATATGCAAATCTTAAAGATACAATTAAAGGAGATTAGCGATTTTTTTTAGCAATTTTCCTGAATAAATCAAATAACCGATTTAGGTCAAAAACAAATAAGAATGAGTATCTTTTTCAAAAGACATGCCTCCTAAACATCACATTTAATTGAGCAAAGTGATCTGAGTTTCTTGATAATTTGGTTAAAGGTCTTTTATTATCTAGCCAAGTATTAAAGAAAGCTCCTTCAATAGAAATATCATTTAATAGTCCTAGTTTGAAAGAAAGTGAAGCCCTTAAGGGGATATATGGACTGCGCTCTGTGAGATTAATCTCATAATATTTCCCATTAAAATATAGCTTTTCTGTTCGGTTGGTAAGTAGATATCCAAGTCCTAAACCTAAATTTAAATCTACCGGAAATCGTTTTTTTAGATTATAACTTGGCATTACATTAAAAGTGGGTGTAATATCTAATGCGAAATTATAACCATTAAACATAGGATCTAAAACATCGTTACCATCCTGATTCCCAATAAACTCCTTTGCTGCAAATTGCTGAATACTAAGATTACTTCTTATACTTACATGATCACCATATCGCTTACCTAGTCCTAAAGTAAGTACAGGAGCTTTTTGATTAACGATATTTTCAAATTCAATAGTTGGTCTTGGAGCAGAAAAAAATGTCCCTGCTCCAAGTCCGACTTGATAAAAAACAATGCTCGGGTTTCTGGGTGTAGAGAATCCCTGGCTATTAGCGTTATTTATAGAACTAAGCCCTAGAATAATTAATGCAATGAATATTCTAATCATTAATCACTAATTAAAAACTTCTTACAGCTCTAACAGCGCCAGTACCACCATATCCAGATTTAATTTCTTGAATTTGTGCCCCTGTACCAAAATTTTGAGCCCAACCTGCGTTATTACTAGACTGCGTTGATGACCAATAAGGTACAGTTTTTGAAAAATTACCAATACCTTTCAAGTGAAGATTTTGATAAATTAAATTTAATTCATCTTTAGATGGTAAATACCAATCCGAAAAGTTCCCTGTGGTGTATTGATCGGCAATTTTTGCAGACCAGTTACCAATTGACTGCGCTGAAACACATTGGGTAAGCATTTCTTTGGTGTTATTTAAGCCTGTCCCAATAGCGGGACTTGTATTTTGAATATTCTGAGTATAACAACCCCACTCAGTTCCTGAATCTCTAAGATTGGTTTTAGTAACAATTAACCCATGTAAAGAGGTTGCATCAATATAAAAAACAATACCACCTTCAAATTCATCTCCTACTTTAAGGGTCAAACGTTTTATTAATCCGCTTAAATCAACCTTTAATTCCCCAACCACTATCTTTATAGCGTCTAATTCACTAATAATGCTACTAATATCTGCATCTTGATCATCTAGTTTACTTGTTAACTGACTAACTTTTGAGAGGTTCTCAGTTAATTGTCCTTGTACAGAAGTAATCTGAGTTTTTAAAGCATTTAATAGCTCTTTATTTTGCCCAACACTTCCTGACAGTAAAGCAAAGTTCTGATCCATTACCTTCAATTGATCCTTTATTTTCTCAATTTCTCCTAGAATTTGGCTTAGCTTTTGTAAATCTACAAGTTGCTCCAAAATACCTTGATATTTAATTTGTAAATCTGCAAGTTGGGTTTTGATTAATTGAAGATCAGTATCTTGATTTTTAAGCTTGTCATTTAGTACGCCAATTTGAGTCAATACTAGTGAAAGCTGGGATTGTAAGTCATTAACTCTTGTAAGAAGCTCTTCTTGCTTTGCTGCACTCGCTCTTAACTCAGAAATTAACAAATCAGATTTAATTTGAAGAGTTTTAACTTCATTTAAAAGTTGATCATTTTGACTTTTAATTTCTAAAATCAAATCAAATAGTTGCGAGTTTGATTGGTCACAACTATTAAATAGGAATAAGGTCAGGACAATTAATAGCCTTGATATATTTTTCATAATTTAGGTAGTTAGTAAATTATTTTATTTGCACAATAATAATTCTAATAAAATAATCAGAAATGATGAATTAGTTAACGTATAGACTTAATGATTAAATGCAGCATTTTGACTGATTATAATAGCAGTAAAAAATACTAAGCCTAAACAATCTCCAAATTAACCCTAACCACCACCCTCGTCCCCTGCCCGGCAACAGAAGAAAATTCAACAGCAAATTTGGGGTTTGATTGTAATAATGAGAGACGCTCATTCACCAATTCAATGCCTTTAGATTGATGCAGTTTTTGAGTTTTATCAGCATCCATACCTTTACCATTATCTGTTATTGTGCAAATTAAATAGTTGGGCTCGCGACTAAAATCAATGATCAATTCAGGATTCATGGTTTTAGAATTAAAGGCATGTACAAAGGCATTTTCTACAAAAGGCTGAATAAGCATTGGCGGAATTTCAATTTTAGACGGTTCAATAGACTCATCAAGCGTAATTTTAATTTTAATTGCCTTATTAAACCGCAAATTTTCCAATGCTGTATAAGATTTTAAATACTGAAGTTCATCCTCCAAGCTAATTCTCAACTTGGATGAATTATTTAAAGTATGACGTATTAATTTTGAAAACTCACCCATGTATTGAAGTGCCTCCTCTGTGTTTTTTCCCAATATGAAATTCTGTATCGAATTCATAGCATTGAAAATAAAATGAGGATTCATCTGACTTTGTAAAGCCTCCATTTTTGTCTCGCTCAAACGTTTTTGCACCTCTCCCTTTTCTTGCTCTTGGCTTTTTATAAATGCAATTCGCTGTTTAACAGCAAAATAAAGAATAGCAATAATAGTTAGTGCACTAATTAATATGAACCACCAGGTTTTCCAAAATGGTGCATTAATTTTAATTCTTAAATATTTAATCGAAGTGGTTTTACCAATATGTAAATCCTTTATGTCCATTAGGAGGGTATAATTACCGGGACGCAAATAAGTCAAATTGATTGTTTTTGAACTTGTCCAATTACTCCATTTAGCATTTTCCATACCCGAAAGATTAAATCGGTACAATAATTTATTAGAGTATGCTACATTTTGTGGCTCAAAGCTGATAGAAACAGTATTTTTATTATATTCTAAGTCGAGTTCTTTAATGTCATAGGATAGCCATTGGTAATACTCTTTTGTAAAAGGCTCAAAATTAACTTCTAAGTTCGTTAGCTTTAATTCAGGTTTGAGATATGGTTCAGAAATATATTTTTTAAGATCTAATTCATAGTAGCCCTTAGTGGTACCAATGCTTAATATATTTTCATTTAAATATGATGTGCTAATATTCTTATTCTTTAGTCCCTGTTCCTCATCAATTAAACGTATTTGCCCATTATTATAAATAACTATTCCTTTTTCATTACCAATAATGATATTGTTTTGATATGATTCAATAAAGTAAATCGATTTTCCTAGAAGTTGTTCTGAACTAATCTTTTTTAACACTTTAAATTTATTCGATACATCAAGAATAAAGACATCACCCGATTTATTAGCTATTATCAGATTATTGTCTTCATTTACAGTCCCACATACTAACTCATTTTCAGTCCACAATTTACTCTCAGCATAAGAAAAGAATTTTCCATCTTGATAGGCAAAAAGTCCCATCGAAGCTGAAAGGGCAAATTTTTTATTAAATAAATCGATGATTTGAACCGTATTTCTTCTTAAATCATTATACTTTTTGAAAGCTTCTTTTTTTGTCAAATCATTACTTATCCAGAAAAATCCATAGGGCTCTTCGAATAATAATTGATTCTTATTTAAAAAGCTAAACTGATCAACTATAGTGCGGTTGTAATCAATTATTTTACCATTTTTAGTGATTTTGAATAAGCCCAAATTACTGCTTAACCAAATATGTGATCCATTTATTTTGAAATCTTTTAATTGAAAATCTTCAAATGGTATCCTCTTATAACTTCCAAAACTCTTCGACTGCCATTGTTGATATTCATTTAAATTGTAGTTTCTTAAAAAATCATAGAAATTTTTCCTAGATACCTCTTTAATAAGCTTGTTTGTACTCAAAAATATTAATTCGTTTTTTCCTAAAATAAATTGTTTAGCGTTGCTTTTTGCTATTTTTAATATTTCTAATTGTTCTTTTTGGAAATTATTTGAAGGGTAGTGACTTAGCGGACTTTCCAGCTCTACTCTAAAAAGTCCCTTGTCAATTGTGCCTACATAAAGTAAATTTAATTTGGAATCATAATGTAGGCTCCAGACTTGATGACTTGGGATTCCAAACGTATTATTTTGATTTATAAGTCCAGTTTTGGACAGTTCATAAACTCCACCATTCGTAAAATTTACTCCATTGGCAGCTGCATAGATATTGCCTTTTTTATCTTTCGCATAATCCCAAAAAATAGTACTGGTATTTATTTGTGTTAGGGTTTTGTTTGAATTGTCTTTAATAGATACTTGGTTATTTATCTTTCCCTTTAAGCTAACATGAGAGTAGAAAAATATATTATCTGAGGCATAAACAGAAAAAATCGTGGGTATCTCTAGACTTTCTAATTGAAATGTTTTTCTTTCTAAATTGATACTCCAAACGCCATCATCAAAAGTTGCAAATTGGATTTTATTATCCTTTAAAAAGAAATCCATAACTTGGAATAAGCCCTTTTTGCCGTTTATTTTCCCGCTAAAAACTATTCTCCTTGTATTGATATCAATTACCGAAAAGCCGAATTGCGTGCCTACATATAAATGATTTTCATAGATGAATAAGGTCCTTATCTTATCATTTACTAAGTCATTTTGGGAATTGATAACACTAAAATTCTTCCCATCAAAATGAGTGATCCCACCTCCAAAACTCCCAAACCATAAATGATTATTTGAATCTTCAATGATAGCCCAGCAACTATTATGGGCAAGTCCATCTGATGTGAAATAATTCCTAACTAATCCATTTTGTATAGCGGATATCCCATTGTCGGTACCAAGCCATAAAACACCTCTACTGTCCTTTAAAATGGAATAAATACTATTATTAGGAAGGCCATCCACAGTAGTTAAATTGGTGGATGGGAATTGTTGAGCGTATAAAACTTCAACAAAAAAGAGAAAAATAAGTAGTAGTCTATTTTTCTTTGAGAATAGCATTAATCAAGTTTTCTTTTTGCCTAATTGATACAGGCAATGTTTCTCCTGTAGCCAATTCAACCATTAACTCATTGGTTTTATGAACGCGGTTTACATAATTCATATTCACTAAATAAGACTTATGAATACGTTGAAAAACATTAGAAGGCAACATTTCTTCCACATATTTTAATGTTTTAGAGAGTATGATTTTTTTACCGCCAAGAAGTACAATTTTACAATAATTACTATCAGCTTCGCAGTATAAAATTGAATTAACTTTAATAAGTTCAAAGCCGTTTTCTGTGGGAAAGGCAATTTTTCTATAATCAGATTCACCCGACTCCAAGTTTTCAACTAAAAGCGCAAATTTATCGAACAATGAAGCCTTATGAAGTTTATTCTCATATTTTTTAATCGCTTCTGACAGATCTGGGAAATTGATTGGTTTCAACAGATAATCTAAAGTCCCCTGTTTGATGGCATCTATGCCAAATTCGGAATGAGCAGTTGTGAAAATAACTTCAAAATTAACTTTCTTTAATTCTTTGAAGAGTTGGAAGCCATTTTTATCAGGCATTTGAATATCTAAAAAAACTAAATCTGGTTGATGCTGTTCAATAGCCTTAATAGCATCATCCACACTTTCGCATTTCGCTAAGATTGAAAATTTATTCGGGAAATATGTAGTCAACATTTTATCCAGAAACTCTCTGGAGTTGTACTCGTCATCGACTAATATTGTTTTTATCATAGTCCAAAAATAATTTGTTTTTGAAATGCAAGATTATGAATGAGTTAACGTATGTAATATATGATTTAACGTCGAATGAAATAATTTTATTTTAAGGATGTCTTTATTGAGTTTCTTAATCTGTTAAGGGTATTTTCATTCCAATAGGCCGTCATTTTAACAGTCCCATCGGGACGGCCTTTAAAGATGGATCGAGCCTATGGCTCTTTTATTTATTTACCAGTTAAGAATTATTTACCAGTTCCACGGGACGACCAATCTTGTAACGGAACAGGAATAAATTCCTGCCTTTAAAGATGGTTCGAGCCTATGGCTCTTTTATTTATTTACCAGTAAAGAACTATTTACCAGTCCCATCGGGACGACCAATGTTGTAGCAATGGATTTCAATCCATTGCAATAAATAAAATCAATCGAAATAAAAAAACATATTTTAGATTTCCAGAGAAAAAAAATCAGCTAGTTTGTACCTTTCGATTTCCTAAGACTATAGAGGTAAAATGTTAATATTGAAAAAAGAAATCCGATTAAAATTATGATATAATTCATTGGTTTATGGATTGTTAAAGACATCCTAATTAAAATAGTGGTTATGATAAAACTTGCATTTCTAAAAATGGTGAAAAATGAAAATTGATACATAAACGAGATGATTAGAAGCAGAACATCCACAAAAATCATTATTGAAAAGAAGTCGGCATAAAAAACCGTATTAGGATTAGGATAGTTTTCATTGACTCTCAAGGCATGTATCATATCCACTCCCCAAGTAAATAAACTACTAACACTTAACAACAACAAAATCAAAATCATTCCTAGAGATACTAATTTCTTAATATTGATGAAGTTATTAAGCTGTGGCGATCCTTCAGGTTTATGATTTTTTTGATAAATCCGATAATAAAGTATGGTTAGACTCAGCATCAATAAAGAAGCGCATAAATCATAAAGCAGATAAATATATTCGGGGTTATTTATATCATCTGATGCCTTCAAATCAAAATCAGCAATATCATGAAAAAAGCTTCTTAGGGTAATTAGGGTGATTACTTCAAATTGTTTTCCAATAAACTCTGAAATGGACTTCGGTAAAATAATGACTAAAAGAAAAACTTCATAAAACAGAATAAAGCTAAATGGTGTATAAATAGCCTTTAAATAACTGTGTTCGAAGTTTTTGAAATATTCAAAGTTGTTTCCTAAAAAAATTACAATTAAGTGGATTATAAAGGCAAAAATTGCGGCGCGAAGTATAAATAGTTCTACTTTACGAACATTTTCCGGACTAAAAAAGGAATCGAAGTAAATGCCGGCGAGTTGAAATAGACTTTTCATTTGGATAGCTGATTATGGTTTTTACAAATTTCAAATAGTATTCCATACCAAAGCTAAACAATCAGGTTCTCAGAAATAATCAACTATCAATTAGGTTTTTTCTTGAAGTCATAATGAATTACGAGCAAAGAAGATATTACTAATAAATAATAGATTAAAGAGATAAGTTCTTGTTTTACAGGTACATTATAAATGTAATTAATAAAAAACAAAAACAATACAATAGATTCGAAAAAACAGATTTCTAAGTTTAAGGAAGATGTTTTGAATGATAGGTGTTGATTTATCTAAAAAACATCGATCAGAGGGAAATGGTTTTGAAAATACAACCATTTAATTTTAAGAGAAGACTGGGGACTCTTAATTTTTGATAAAGTGTCCGTTTCACCTAGAATATTTGTTTTGAATTATACCAGATAAGTCTAATTTTAGCAGAGCTAGATGCTTAGTGGTTAATGAATACACCATTACAAGGAAATTCACAATTATTTTTCCGTAATTTAAAGTATGGAAAGATTAAAGGTAAGCGCCATTATTCAGGTGCCCATCAATAAAGCATGGCAATTTTGGACCAAAGCAGAACATGTTAAAGGTTGGAATTTCGCTAGCTCCGATTGGCATTGCCCAAATGCTACTATTAACTTAGATATTGAGGGTGAATTTCACTATACCATGGCAGCAAAAGATGCCAGTGCTAGTTTTGACTTCTGGGGGATTTACAAAAAAATTGAAAAAGAAAAATTAATTGATATTGTATTGGGTGATGGGCGAAAAATGTCGGTATCTTTTGAGAAAATCAATAATGCAACCCAAATTACTGAAGAATTTGAACCTGAAACTGAAAATTCAATAGAACTTCAACAAGCCGGTTGGCAAATGATTTTAGATAATTTCAAAAAATATTGCGAGCTAAATTCTGAAAATCTGTAGAAAATGAGTTTGGTGGGTAATACTAAAAAAGAGAAATAGTATTCAAAATACGCTTAATTAAATTGAAGACGAGTCTGGAGACTCTTAATATTTGCTAATCTGTAGAGATTGCAAGGGTTAAACTCCATAGACATTGCAAGCAAGGTACTTTATGGTTGGTGAGAACACCAACCATAAGGAACACCAACCAAATGAGCTTTATAACTTATAACTCTTCTTAATTATCGAAAAATACAGTTTGTCGGAAAGCAATTTCCTCATTATCAATAACATCGGACCAGGTTTTCCTACAGTGTACCTCATCCTATTGCTCTCATCATTTGCCGCTTTATAAATCATCTTAGCAACTACTTCTGGACCTTCAGCATCTTTCATCACCTTCTCTGCGGCATCATTGAATTTTTTAATGAAACCATCATA
>NZ_JBIIPN010000201.1:0-3598 GCF_044342615.1 Daejeonella sp.
TTGTCATTCTAGATGATGCATTTCAACATCGAGCAGTAAAGCCAGGATTAAGTATTTTATTGTTTGAATTTTCATCTTTCCAATCCCATCAGTTTTTGTTGCCAGCGGGTAATTTGAGGGAGCCGATGTCGCAAAAGAAAAGAGCAGATATTGTAGTGATCACTAAATGTCCTAAAACTATTGATGAATCACAAAAGCAGCTGATAGCGAGTAAATTAGATCTGAAGCCGAACCAAGCTTTATTTTTTTCATTTTTAAAATATGGTAATTTGAAATCTGTTTATGAAGAGCACCTTTCAAGGCCATTGAGCTCATTAAATAGTTCTTCAAATATTATTTTATTAACAGGAATAGCCAATCCGAAACCTTTGCTAGAAATGTTACAGGGCTATGTATCTAAGGTAATTCATCACAAGTATTCCGATCATCATAATTTTACTGATAAAAATATTACTAAACTTGTACGCGAATATATTCAGCTTGGAACCGGTAATAACATAATTATTACTACTGAAAAGGATGCACAACGTTTAAACTCTAAACAGTTTAATAATCTGCTTAAAGGTATTCCAATCTTTTATCTACCTATTGAGGCAGATTTTGAAGAGCCTGAAAAAACTTCGTTCAATAATTTAATTATAAACTATGCAACAGAATCTGCAGTCGACAGTAGAATATATTAAGCGTAAAATTGATGTTTTTGAGCCGGAAATTGGGATAATTTTAGGGACCGGTTTAGGCGGACTTGTAGATGATATTGAAATACATCACCAATTAATGTATTCTAATATCCCAAATTTTCCTATTTCCACCCTTGAGTTTCATTCGGGGAAGTTAATATTTGGAATTCTTGGCGGGAAGAAAGTTGTTGCAATGCAAGGGCGTTTACACTATTATGAAGGCTATGATATGAAGCAAATAACCTTTCCAGTTCGGGTAATGAAGCTTCTAGGAATTAAAAAATTGTTTGTCTCAAATGCGAGCGGTGCATTAAATCCAGCATTTAAGAAGGGTGATTTAATGATCATCGAAGATCATATTAACATGCAGACTGACAATCCTTTACGTGGTCGGAATGATGATAGTCTTGGTCCCCGTTTTCCGGATATGAGTGAGCCTTACAATAAAGAAATGATTGTATGTGCTTTGGATATTGCCAAGAAAAATAATATTACTTGCCATGCTGGTGTTTATGTTTCAGTAAATGGGCCAAACCTCGAAACTAGAGCAGAATATCGCTTTTTACGAAATATT
Organism: Daejeonella sp.; assembly: GCF_044342615.1. Classification (GTDB taxonomy): domain Bacteria; phylum Bacteroidota; class Bacteroidia; order Sphingobacteriales; family Sphingobacteriaceae; genus Daejeonella. The sequence continues at coordinate 1,255 of NZ_JBIIPN010000201.1, forward strand.
GGCGCTGATGCCGTGGGAATGAGTACAGTGCCTGAGGTAATTGTTGCAAATCATATGTCATTGCCCGTTTTTGCTATTTCTGTGCTTACTGATGAAGGCTTCCCAGAAACATTAAAAGTAGTGTCATTGGATGAAATAATTAAAACAGCACAAGAGGCAGAACCCAAAATGACCAAGATTTTAAAAGATCTTATTCTCGAAATGGAATGATTAAACGCTTAATTTTTATATTTTTTTTATTGAATTATCTCATTGTTAATGAGGGCTTTGCGCAAAGGACAATTCGTGCTGGGGGTGAAGGCATGGGTTCTGTGATGAATAGAGGGGGAGGAAGTGGTGCTCAAAACAGTGAGGAAATGCAGCAGGACTCAATTATTTATACTTCTAAATACATTAGGTACACCAATCTTAAAATTTTAAAAGAAGGCACTCAGACGCGCCCTATAGATACCACGGTAAATAATTTTCAAAACTATAGTCCCATTCACAAGTTTGATAAGCCCACTATTGGTCTGGGAAGTGCTGGTATTGCCTATCGAGAAATGCTTTTTAATCCGAGCAAAGTAATTGGTTTTGATGCCGGATTCCACTCTCTTGATGCCTATAAACTTACCCAAGATTCTATTAAATTTTTTAGAGCACGAACACCGTTTACGGAACTTTATTATGTAAATGGTAGAATTCAAGAACAAACATTTAAAGTTATTCATACACAAAATGTGAAGCCTAATTTAAATGTAGGAGCCATGTATAATCGTTTAAGTGCTGAGGGTTTTTATGTCAACCAAAAGGCCGACCATCTCAATGCGGCTTTATTTGCTTGGTATGAATCGCCAAATAAAAGGTATAATATTGTAAGTGACGTTATTTTTAATACCATCAAAGCTGGCGAAAATGGCTCAACTACGAATGATTCTTTATTTAGGGATGATCCAATTGATAAAATAGCGGTTCCTGTACGTTTAAAGGCACTTGGGGGCAATCGACCGATGCAAACATGGCGTCAAACCCAATTTTTCTTTAAACAATTCTATTATATCGGTAGGATGGATAGCATTCCTGATACGGAAGCTTCTGCCAAAATATTGCCTACACAGCGGGTTTCACATGCTTTGACCTATACCAAAGATCGCTACAAATTTTACCGCAATGAAGAGGATGTTTTTGGAGCATTCCCAACCTTGCCGTCCCAATCATTTACTGAAACCAATGATTCTACAAGAGTCTCGAACCTTAGAAATGAGTTTAACTATAGTTTTTACCTCAGGGGGAGGGCATTGAGTTTTATTAAAAATGAGTTGAAATTGGACCTCGGACTACAAAACGATATTTATAGTTATGAGCAGCTTGCTTATAAAGAAAATTTCACGAATACCAGTCTGAAGGCTGCCCTTGCTTATCGTTTTAGTGATAAAGTGATTTTAGAAGCAGATTTAAATCAGGTAGCACAAGGTAAACATGCTGGAGATTTTTTATATGAAGCTAATTCAAGTTTCTTGTTAAGTAAATCTGTTGGAAGGATAATTTTAGGGGCCTACCTGCAAAATAAGTCGCCCGAACAAATGTTCGAACGTGTTAATTATCAGTATCATAGTTGGGATAAAAACTTTGATCGTTCAAAAATCACTAACCTTTCTTTTCTTTATGAAAACCCTAAATATAAATTTACTACCAAAGCTGAATACTTCCTTGTAAATAATTATTTATACTTTAAAGAAACATCTAGTGCTAAGCAAATATCGCCAGAGCAAAGTGGAACTAATATCAATTTAATTAAGATAACTCTTGCCAAAGACTTTAAAATGGGAAGGTTTAATCTTAATAATTATCTAGTATATCAAAAGACTGATTTTCAGGACATTTTACGGACTCCAGAGATTTATTCTTACAATAGTTTTTTTTACGCTACTAAATTTTTTAAGGTATTAACCACAAATATTGGATTTGATCTACGTTTTAACACACCATTTAAAGCTCCAGCTTATGCAATTAATGTCGGACAGTTTTATAATGATAGTGCAGCCTTAGAATATTCAACCTATCCTGTGGTAGATCTTTTTATCCGAGCTACCCTTAAGCGTGCAAATCTGTTTTTGAAGTACGACTATGTGAATCAAGGGATGTTATCTACAGGATATTATACCGTTAGGGGATATCCTATGCAAGATAAATTATTGAAATTTGGCGTTAGTTGGAAATTTTATAATTAAAGGAATAAAGAGTAAAAGTTTTAGATTAAGGAGCAAAGAACAATGATAAAGGACAAAAATGATTAACCAGCACCTTATTATTTCAGATGTCGTTAGTCTGATAACTGATAACGAAATTGTCTGAACTATGATTT
>NZ_JBIIPN010000079.1:0-12004 GCF_044342615.1 Daejeonella sp.
TCATAAACTTCTATATTAGTTTTCTATCATTTTATTCCTTTGTTTTTCAGGTATTGGAACTGATAGCTTGCTTTTATAATCGAAAGTAACACACATCGTCTGGCCGCTTGTGCAGATTTCTTCTTTCCCATCGATAATTTTTACTAGAATATAATCAAGGTCGAAGCTTGAATTACCGATCCTAGAGGTTTTTACATAGGCGTAAATTTCATCATTGAGGTGAATTGGCTTCAAATAATCAACCAAAGATCGCCTAATTATAATTCCTAACTCATCCCACTTCCATTCAATTACATCATCCCAATAAGATGATCGTGCCATTTCAAAATACGTGAGGTAAATGGCATTATTTACATGGCCAAATACATCAATATCAGCAAATCGTATCGGTATTTTAACCCTGTATTTAAAGTCTTCAATTGTAAAATGCTGTCTATTTGTCATATAATATTAAATTTAACTGTCAAATTGTCGTTTAAAAAAAGAATATTTTTACTTAAAAATCAATTGGTATTGCTATTGATTATGATTTTCTAAAATTAATAAACAAAGGAGGATAAATTATGACACTCGTAAAATTTACACCAGGAAACAATAGTAAAGTATTTAAGACATCTTACAATGATCTTTTTGAATCATTTTTCAATACAGATCAATTTTTATCCAAAAGTATCATTAACCGTACGCCAGCCGTAAATATACTTGAAAATGAAGATGAATTTTTAATTGAAATTGCTGCTCCAGGCCTAAATAAGGAAAGCTTTAAGATAAACTTAGAAGAGGATAAACTAAGTGTTTCGGCGGTAGAAACGGAGTCTGCTAGTGATGAGAATACCAATAAAAAGTATAATAGACGCGAATTTAATTATGCTGTATTTTCAAGGGATTTTAACTTACCTGAGACTGCTGATTCGAATAAAATTCATGCAGAGTACAAGGACGGTATTTTAAATATCCGAATTTCGAAGAAGGAAGAATTGAAAATTCAAGCTAGAGCTATTTCTATTCAGTAAAAAATAAATTTTAATAATTATTTTGAAGGCAAGCAGTAAAATGCTTGCCTTTTCTTATTCAAAATTATAGCATCAAGTACAAAAATCGTAATTTTGCACTATGCCTAGAGAAATTTTAGAGAATAAGAGGAAAGCACTCAAGATAAATTTGGATGAATCTATTTACGGAACCTTTGCCGAAATAGGTGCTGGTCAGGAGGTTGCACGTAATTTTTTTACGGCTGGTGCAGCATCCGGAACAATTGCTAAAACGATGTCGGCTTACGACATGGTGTTCAGTAATTCTATTTATGGTGCTGAAGAATCGGGCAGATATGTTTCTGAGTCAAGGCTCGATAAAATGATTCAACATGAGTTTGAATTATTATCTGAGCGTTTAACAGGTCCTAAATATGAGGGTAAAACCTTTTTCGCTTTCGCTGATACTGTAACAACTCTAAATTTTAATAAAACTAATGACCCGCACGGTTGGTTAGGAATTCGTTTTCAGCTTAGTCCAGGTGGTGAACCTAATGATATCGTTTTTCATGTCCGTTTATTGGATAGCGACTCAAGTCTGCAACAAAATGTACTCGGAATTTTAGGTGTAAACCTAGTTTATGCCGCCTATTTTTACCACGACAATATTCAGCACATGATTGAGTCGCTCGTTGATAATTTAACAGTAGGCTCAGTAGAAATAGATTTAATTAGCTTAAGCGGACCGGAATTTAAAAATGCGAATGATCGTTTGGTGAATCTTTATTTAATTGCAAAAGGTTTTTCTGGTGCTGCAATTTTTGATCAATCAGGGCAAGCTCGCCAATCAAAAGATGTTCTTTATAAAAAGGATGTGATGATTTTGCGTACCAAATTCGGTCAAAAATCTAAACCCAATTTTGATCTTTTTAATAAAGCTGTAGAACAATTTAAGCGCACTCAAAACGTCGACGATAAGAATATTATCGTTATGATTGAGGTTCTTATGAATAATTTCCTCGATGATCAGTCTGAGTTAGGGAATGATGAGCTGGAGAAATTCGCAAAACGTGCAGAAGAGCTTTGTGCAACAGGAAATTATGTAATTGTTTCCGATTTTACACGAAATCACAAATTGGCTCAGTATCTATCACGCTGTAATCCGCATAGTGTAGGTATCTCGACTAACATTGCCAACCTAAAGAATATTTTTAATTCTAAAAACTATAGTGAAAACTATACGGATGAGCTTTTAGCATACATTAGCGATCTGTTTAGCAAGAATGTAAAGCTTTATGCCTATCCGTACTTAGATAAAGAAAACAATCAAATCATCACTACCCGTAATATGCCTGTTTCAAACGAGGCAAAGCATTTATTTGAATTTTTGATTCAAAATTCGTATATTATGGATATAGATGAGTACGATACCAAATTTGTAAAGACTATTTAATAATTAAATTATTCTTCATTATTTGGCGTATTAAGGTATTTTGACCTTAATTTCTCATATTTATATACTGTAATGGCTGTCCGAAATCTTCAGTTCTGCATAGTGAAATAACAGCTTGTAAATCATCAATTTTTTTGCCCTGAACTCTCAGTTGATCATCCATTATTGAGGCTTGAACCTTTAAACCACTATCTTTAATTTTTTTAACGATTTTCTTTGCCACTTCCTTATCAATACCTTCTTTAATTTTTATTTCTTTACGAAGCATATTTCCTGAAGCATATTGTTCTTTACCTAAATCCATGCTCGAAGGGTCGAGGTTATGCTTTACCATGCGTGAAATAATAGCATCCTGAATAGCTTTTAGACGCATGTCATTTTCGGTAATGATGGTTATTTCATTCGATTTTTTATCGAGTTCAACGCTACTTTTTGAATCGTTAAAATCATAACGGTTTAGAATTTCCTTTTTTGCAGTATTGATTGCATTGTCTAGCGTTTGTCCATCAATCTTGCTTACTATATCAAATGTTGGCATAATTATGTGTTTTAAACAATTTTTTCAATATATTTAAATGATTACAAAGATACAATCATTAATAGAAAGATTATGAAAGCTAACAAATCAAAATTATCCGAAAAGGCTGAGAAAAAATCAGCTCAAAAATTAGTTAAGAAAGAACTAGAAGTTTCAATCACACATAAATTTTTAGATGCCTTAAAAGGTTTGGGTTATGATGCTGAAAAATTTTCAAAGGAAGTAAAGAAGTCTAGCAAGGAATTGGCAAAAAAGATTGCTAAAAAATATAGTGAAGTAAAGCTTGTAGTAGAAGAAAAATTGGTTAAAAAGCCTGCTACTATAAAAATTAAAAAGATTAAAAGTCCTATAGTAGCTAAATCAAAAACTACTTTAACACCTCCTAAAAATGCTCCTGTAGTTAAGACTAAAGTAGTTAGGGAAAAGAAAACTGCCCTTGTTAAAAGTGATGCCGAATCATCCGCAAAAGTAAATAAAACAGCTCCTAAGCGAGTTGCTAATACCGCTAGTCCCGTAAAGACTAAGGCAAGTCCCGCAAGTAAAGTTGCAACTAATAAGCCATCTCAAAAAGCAAAGAAAACCGCTCCAGTAAGTCCGAAAGTGTCAAAATTGAAGGAATAAGTCCAAAATTATTTAATTGCTCCGAGCAATAGATTTAATGCTGACTTAATGGTTTCTTAATATTTATTTTTAATTTTTACGGTCCCGTTAACTAAAAATCGGGCTGTTTATTTTATCGCATGCCAAAGAATATTCCGCTTATAAATCGAGAGATTAGCTGGTTGTCGTTCAACGACCGGGTATTGCAAGAGGCGGCCGATAAATCTGTCCCTCTTGTTGAGCGTATTCGTTTTTTAGCAATTTTTTCATCTAACCTAGATGAATTTTATCGCGTAAGAGTAGCTACTTTAAATAGACTTTCAAGTGTCAACACCAAATCGAAAGAATTATTAGGCTTTAATCCAAAGAAGACCTTAAACGAGATTAAAAATATTGTTGTTCAACAAGAGAATAAGTTCAATCATTTATATCGAGATATAATTCTCAAAGAGCTTGAGCAACAGAAAATTTTTATCTTAAATGAACAGCAATTAAACGTTTCGAGAGGGTTGTACGTGCAAAATTATTTCAGAGAAAAGGTGCTTTCCACTCTTGTTCCTGTAATGATTGATAAAAATGAGCCTTTTCCTGAGTTAAAAGATCGTGCTATTTATTTTTTCGTTAGACTAGTTCAGAATAAAAATCTTGAAAAATCGCGTCTAGCTTTAATAGAAATCCCAACAGCTGGTACCAACAGGTTTTTAGAGCTTCCTGAGACTAATAAATTGAAGTTTATTACGCTCATTGATGATGTGATTCGATATTGCCTAGATGAGATATTTTTTATTTTTAAATATGATCAAATAGAATCGTACTCGATACAGTTAACACGCGATGCAGAGCTAAATTTGGATAAACATGTAAGTGAAAAGTTTATTGAAGCATTGACAAAAAGCTTAAATAAGAGGAGTAAGGGCCGCCCAATGCGATTGCTATATGATAAGGACATGCCTTTAGACATGGTTAATTATTTGGTGGATAAATTGGATCTAAATATCGACGGACTCATTCCTGGCAATCGATATCATAATTTTAAGGATTTTATCACCTTTCCAAATGTTGGAGATGCTAGTCTTGAGTATTCACCTTTACCTTCACTTCCAGTAAATGGATTGTCGATCATGAGCAGCATATTTGCACAAATAGCTAAGCGTGATTATCTCGTTAACTTACCTTATCAGTCTTTCGATTATATTATCCATTTTTTAAGAGAAGCGGCAATTGATCCCAAGGTAAAAGAGATTAGTATTACTTTATACCGACTAGCTGAAAATTCGAGAGTTATTCACGCTTTAATTAATGCCGCCAAAAATGGTAAAAATGTTTATTGCTTTTTGGAGTTGAAGGCTAGATTTGATGAGCGAGCTAATATTTATTGGTCTAATAAACTTGAAGAGGGGGGGGTAATTGTTAATTATGGTATCCTCGACTACAAGGTACATTCTAAAATTTGTTTAGTAAAAAGGCAGGAAAGAGGGCATATTAAGTATTACTCAAACCTAGCAACGGGTAATTTCAATGAGAAAACTGCCAAATTATATGGCGATCATAGTCTTTTTACCGCTAATCCTGAAATAAATGCCGAGTTGGTGAAATTATTTGAGGGTTTACGAACCCAAACTTTTTATAAGGGATATACTCATTTGATTGTATCACCACTTGAAAGCAGACAAAAGCTGAATAGTTTAATTAATCAAGAAATTAAAAATGCTAAAGCAGGTAAGACTGCCTATATCATCCTTAAAATGAATAGCTTAACGGATGAAGAGGTTATTGCTAAACTGTATGCGGCTAATAATGCTGGCGTAAATATTAAGCTGATTATCAGAGGTATGTGTTGTCTTGTGCCAGGTGTCAAAGGCTTTAGTGAGCGCATTGAGGTAATTAGTATCATTGATCGATTTTTAGAACATGCTAGAGTTTGGATTTTTGCAAATTCAGGCAAAGAAAAAGTGTACCTTACCTCTGCCGATATTATGGCTCGAAATTTGGATCATAGAGTCGAGGTTGGTTTTCCAATTTTAGATCAAGAGGTTAAGGCAGAAATTCTTAAAATTATCGACATTCAACTAAATGATAATTCAAAGGCTAGAGAAATTAACCAGCAAAATAATAATCGTTATCGTAAGACTAAAAGTAAAGTACCTGTAAGAGCCCAGACAGATATTTATCATTATTTAAAATATAAGAAATAATACATTGAGATACGCCGCTATTGATATAGGATCGAATGCTGTCAGGTTATTAATAGCTGATATTAAGCTGAATGATGCAACTATTAGCTTCAAAAAGAATACGCTTATTCGTGTTCCTTTAAGGCTTGGTGATGATGCATTTCTCGATAAGAAAATTTCAGCTAAGAAGATTGAAGATCTTTTAAAAACGATGGTAGCTTTTCGTAATTTAATTGATGTTTATAAAGTGTCTGATTATATGGCTTGTGCCACTTCTGCCATGCGTGAAGCTACAAATGGTGCAGAAATTGTTACAATGATTAAGAAAGATGCAGGCATTGATTTGGAAATTGTAGAAGGACAAAGAGAGGCCAAAATTATTTATGCTAGTCATATTGAAGAGAGCTTAGACCAGAAGAAAAATTACCTATACATTGATGTTGGTGGTGGTAGTACTGAGCTTTCTGTTTTTAGTAAAGGCGAAATGATTGCTTCACGTTCATTTAACCTTGGCGGAATACGTATTCTAGATAATCAAGATAAGGATGAGACTTGGGCAGAGATGAAAGAATGGGTGAAAAGTCAGGCACAAAATCATAAAAACTTGTCTGGAATCGGTACGGGGGGTAATATTAACAAATTATTTAAAATGTCTGATCAAAAAGATGGCACAGCACTCTCATTCGCGAAATTGAAAGCCCTGTATGATTATCTTAATTCATTTTCTTTGAAGGATAGAATAAATGTCTTGGGTCTCAATCATGATCGAGCCGATGTAATTATTCCTGCATCAGAGATATACCTTAGCGTGATGAAATGGGGCGGTGTGAAACAGATATTTGTCCCGAGAGTGGGTCTGGTCGACGGAATAATTCAACTTCTTATTGAAGAAAAATCGAGAAAAGAATAAAGTTAATTTAGGAATTTACGATTTTTTTTGATCCTATCCAAAGGAAATAGGTAATTACAGGTGCCATAACCACATCTAATGTATAGTGTACATGTTGTAATAACACCGCTATACCAATCATTATTGTAGCTAAAAGAGCTAAAATTTTATCCGTTTTTTTCTTTAAACATAAGAACATCAAAAACATAGCGGCCGTGTGACCAGAGAAAAACAGATCCTTGGTTACGAATTTTGGCCCATAAAAATGATTACTAATTGGATCTTGAATAGGGATCAAATCTGCTGGAGCATTTAGTGGTAAAAGGCCAATTGTGATGAATCTAGATAGATTTATTAGTATAAATCCCCAAAGAAATGTTAGAAAAATACTTGGGTCTTGTCTAAATCTACTAAAGGTTAATAATGCCATCGACCAAATCACCACAAAAATAAATAAGGATAAGTCATATGCTGGTAACCATCCTAATAAATAATCGTTGAAACTTATTCCATTTCTTTTTTCAACAGCTTGATAAAAGAATGGAAGAGAAAGTAGGATGAAAGATATTAGGATTAATCCAACAATCAATTTTTTCCGGTAATCGGAAGATTGTAAATTACTTTTCCAAAGTTCTACTGCTGCTCTTTGATTAGACATTTTTAATTTAAAATTTTTAGAATTTGCAAAAGTACAATTTGAATTTATAAGACAGTTTAAACGGCAAATTTTTTTCTTAAAGTACTTTAATTCGATTTGTTATAAAATCCAACCTGAAGGATTAACTGGAGTTCCACCTTTCCAGATTTGAAATTGCATTTCTGTAATACCTTCTGACTGATCGGTAGCGACTAAGCCAATGGATTGTCTTGCTTGAACTTCTTGTCCTGCAGATACGCTAACATTTTTTAGTTTCGAATAGATTGAAAAATATTCTCCATGTCGAATGATTACCGTGTAAGAATTTACTAAGAAGATTACCTTACTTACTTTTCCTCCATAAACTGCCGAAACTGTAGCTCCGGGTTCTGTTTTGATGGTTATTCCTGGGTTAAATACAGTAACATTATTATATTTCTGTTGACCGAAACCTTGAGTTACAATTCCTTTTGCTGGCTTTTGTAAACGGCCTCTACTTCCTAAAAAAGAGGAAGAGAGTTTTGCATCTGCCGGACTAGAGGCCAAAATTGAGGAACCTTTTGCTTCAATATTGGCCTTCTTTTCACTTTCCTTAACTACCACTGCGGGTTCTTTTGTTTTGTTGGCCTTAGCTTTTGCCTCAGCTGCCAGTCTTTCACGTTCAGCAGCTTTTTTCTGCTCAGCTAAAATTTCTTTGCGAATGGCTGCCTGAATGGCGCTATTTAGCGCGGCAGCTTCCTTTTGTTTCTTTGATAATTGTTGCTGAAGATTTTTATCCTGCTTAGTTAAGGAATTTAGAATCTTTGATTGCTGGACTTTATCTTTACCCAAGGTCTGTTTTTCAGAAATTTGATCCATCAATAAATCGCTTTTCTCTTTTTTGTTTAGGTCTAATACCGTAATCTCTTTCTTTAAAGTAGTTTGCGTGTTCTGGATTTCATTCGCCTTCTTTTTTCTAAACTGCCCCGATTGCTGAATATATTTTAGACGCATGTAGGCCTGGTTAAAATCTTTAGCTGCAAAAAGAAACATTAATTTATGATATGCACCCTTGTTTTTGAAAGCGAAAATGACCATTTTAGCATATTCAGCCTTCAGTCTCTCTAAATTTGACTGCAAGCTTTTAACCTCGGTGGTATTGCTGATAATTTTGGTATCCAGCATTTTAATCTCCGTATTGATGGTACGGATCTTTTCTTCTCTTAGTCTAATTTGGGTATTTAATAAGTTAATCTGATTGAGTGAAAGCTTTTTACTTTTGTCGATTTTGTTTCGACTTCTTTTAAGCTGCTCAATTTCCTTGTTAATAATGTCTTTACGTTTCTTTAAAGCCGAACTACTCTGCCCGAATGCTGAACCTAAAGTTAAAAATAGTACTAAAAAGGTAATTAGTTTAAGCAGGCGCATAAATCGTGATTTCTCGTCGCAAAACTATCAAGATTCCTCGAAATAAAGCCAATATTTTTTATTTAAATGAATTTTATTGCTGATCTGATTATTTCAAAAATTATCCATAAAATTTTGCTTAATTTGCTTCAACCTGATTTATGCCTACTCCTAAACACCCTATTTATAATTTACAATTTGCACTGCTTTGTTTGAGCTCTTTTTTGTTTTCAGCAAGTTTTAATATGCTTATTCCAGAACTGCCCGCTTACCTTAGTAGCATGGGTGGGGCCGAGTATAAGGGCTATATCATCGGACTCTTTACCATCACTGCAGGAATTGCAAGGCCATTTAGTGGAAAATTAACTGATAAAATTGGAAGAGTACCAGTTATGGCTGTAGGATCTTTAGTCTGCGTAATTTGTGGTTTATTATATCCTCTTCTTACTACTGTTGCGGGATTTTTATGGTTGAGATTGTTTCATGGTTTCTCTACAGGCTTCAAGCCTACAGCAACTGCCGCCTATGTTGCTGATATTATACCCGCAAATAGATGGGGAGAGGCTATGGGTATCCACGGACTCTGTTTTAGTACAGGTTTAGCTATTGGTCCCGCTATTGGTAGTGAATTAACAGAGCAGTTTTCAATTAATGCCATGTTTTACTGCTCTTCTTTTATTGCACTTTTATCCATCATAATTCTAATGAATATGAAAGAAACTCTCAAAAAGAAAGAGCCTTTCAATTTTTCTATGTTTAAGTTACATCGTAGTGAATTAATTGAATTAAGGGTATTGCCAGGTGCATTAATTACCTTTCTTTCCTATCTAAGCTATGGTGCAATTTTAACTGTTATTTCTGATTGGGGCAGTCATTTGGGGGTAGCCAATAAGGGACTATTTTTTATGGTTTTTACTGTTTCATCACTATTGATACGCTTTTTATCTGGTAAATTATCAGATCGAATTGGGAGAGTTAAAATCATCAAATCATCTTTGTTTTTATTAGTGATTGCCATGGTTTTAATTGCAAGAGCTAACTCTCCTTTAGCACTTATGTTAGCTTCAGCAGTTTATGGTATTGCCACTGGAATGTTATCGCCGGCAATTACCGCATGGATTGTAGACCTTAGTCACCCTGATTTTAGAGGAAAAGCCATAGCTACCATGTACATTGCTTTAGAAGCAGGAATCGGACTTGGTGCTTTTGTTGCTGGCGCATTGTTTGTGAGTGATGTAGCCATGATTCCCCTTACTTTTTATGTAATTGGTTCATTTACTATGCTTGCATTGCTTTACCTTCAGTTTATTTATAAACCTGCTACAAAAAAGATTGAATAAATGAATCCAGAAATCCTTTTAGAACTGGTCAATATGCGAATGCCATTCGGTAAATATAAAGGTCGTTTTATATGTGATTTGCCTGAATTTTACTTGGTTTGGTATCATTCTAATGGCTTTCCTGCCGGTAAAATAGGTGTTTTACTCGCAACAATGTATGAGATTAAGCTTAATGGATTGGAATACCTTTTAAAGCCATTAAAAAAATAATTTTTTAATTTACGATATAATTACTAATATTATTAGTAATTATAAATACATTTGCGCTAAATCAAAAAAATGTACGCGATAGTTGATATTGAAACAACAGGAAGCCATGCGAGTGCGAATGGGATTACCGAAATCGCAATAGTAATTCATAATGGGAGGGAAATAGTTGATAAATTCCAGACCCTCATTAATCCTAAAATTTCAATACCAATTTATATTCAATCGCTCACAGGGATTAGTAATGAAATGGTTAGCACTGCACCTACTTTTGATCAATATGCAAAAGAGATTTATGAGCTGTTACATGATAAAATTTTTGTAGCACATAATGTCAATTTCGATTTTTCCTTTCTTCACTATCATCTAGCAAAGGCTGGCTATAATTTACACACAAAGAAACTATGTACTGTCAGATTAAGTCGTAAAATTCTCCCTGGATTGCCTTCATATAGCCTTGGTAAACTTTGTTCCTCACTCGGAATTAATATTTTAGCCAGGCATAGAGCAATGGGAGATGCGGAAGCTACTGCAGTGCTGTTTTCCATGTTATTAGAAAATGATCAAGAAGGACATATCAATAATACATTAAATCCTCGTTCTAAGGAGCAATCTCTACCTCCGCATTTACCTAAGGAGGATATGGATAAATTGCCATCTGTTGCTGGAATTTATTATTTCCACAACAATAAATCAAAAGTAATTTATGTTGGGAAGGCAAAAAATATTAAAAAGAGAGTCTCAAGTCATTTTGCAAATAATAAACCAGGCAAACAAAAACAAGAGTTTTTGAGGGATGTTCATCATATTAGTTTTCAAGAATGTGGTACAGAATTAATGGCTTTTATTTTGGAGGCTGTTGAAATTAAGCGCCTTTGGCCGGCTTATAATCGTTCTTTGAAAAGGTTTGAGCATACCTATGGTTTATATTTATTTGAAGATCAAAATGGATATTTACGCATGGCAGTTGATAAACGGAATAAGTTCTCTAAACCCTTTTATACCTTTAATCGGGTGCTCGAAGGACATTCCATGATTAAAAATTTAATAGGGGAGTTTAATCTCTGTCCCAAATTATGCTTTGTTCAAAAGAATGCTGAACCCTGTATTTCTATCAATGAGCAAATATGTAAACAAGCATGCCAGCAAATTGAAAGTCCAGAATGCTATAATCAACGTGTACTTGATGCCATAAATAATCTTAAAGCAAGTTTACCGGGCTTTTTACTTGTTGATGATGGTCGTAATCTAGCTGAGAAAAGTTGTATTTTAGTAGAAAATGGTCATTTTTATGGAATGGGCTATGTTTCAGCAAATGAAATTGATCAAGATATATCAAATCTTAAAAAGAATTTAACTCCTTATCCATCAAACGATTATATACGGAATCTGATTTTTAATCATTCCATACAATTCCCATTTAAAACTAGAGCAATTTTGGATTAGTATTAGATATATTCCTGATTTCAAGACAGTTTTTATTATTAAACCCCGAATTTTTCGCCAAAAGGCTGTTTTTTTTAATGGCTCAATAATTGTTTATCCCTAGGTGAATGTGCCCACATTCGTATTTATTATTCATTTAACCTTAAAATCATCATGAAAAAGAAACAGTATTTAATCGCCACCGCATTAATTTTCGTTTTGTCGTTCTCAAGTGTAATTGCAAAGGAGAAAAATAACAAACCCGTGCTGACTGAGACTCAAAAGGCTCGTATTGAGGTAATTACAAAGAGGATCGAAGAAATTAAAAATATTGATAGATCCCAATTAAATTCGAAGGAACGAAAAAACCTACGCAACGAATTA
>NZ_JBIIPN010000080.1:0-11953 GCF_044342615.1 Daejeonella sp.
AAATTCAATACAATGAAAAAGATTATAATTTTAGTTTCCATTGTTTTTATAGGCCTAATATTCACTTCATGGGGATTTTTTGCCCACCAAAAGATCAATAGATTAGCCGTATTTACCTTACCTAATGAAATGATTAGTTTTTACAAGAATAATATCGCCTACATTACAGAACATGCGGTCGACCCAGATAAACGCCGTTATGCCGATACCGCAGAGGCTTCTCGGCATTTTATTGATGCCGATCGATATGGTAAAAAGCCTTTTGATAGCATCCCTAGAAAATGGAAGGATGCAGAGCTGAAGTTTGGGTCAAAGACCTTACAAGAAAATGGAATAGTGCCTTGGCAAATTGAAAGAACCTATTATTCCTTAGTCAAAGCTTTTCAATTGCGTGATTCGATTCGAATTTTAAGAGCATCGGCAGACCTTGGTCATTATATTTCGGATGCTCATGTTCCCTTACATACCACTGAGAATTATAATGGGCAACTTAGTGGTCAGACAGGCATTCATGGCTTTTGGGAAAGTAGATTACCCGAATTATTTTCTAAAGATTATGACTTTATTGTTGGAAGGGCACAATACATTGATAATCCACTAGAAACAGCCTGGGAAATAGTTCAAGGTTCTCACTCCTACCTTGATTCTGTATTAATTTTAGAGGCAAGGTTAAGTAAAAAAATAGCATCCGACCGTAAATTCAGTTATAGCGAACGTAATGGTCGTGTAGAACGTCAATATTCGGAAGCATTTTCTGCTGCCTATCATAAAGCATTAAATAATATGGTAGAAAAGCGAATGAGGGCTTCAATCCTACTGACTGGCAGCTATTGGTATAGCGCGTGGGTGGATGCTGGTCAGCCCAAATTAAGAGATTTTAAACCTAGCGAATTGAGTGCTGAAGAAAAGAGAAAACAGCAAAAGGTTCAGGAACTTTATAAAAAAGGAAAAATTATTGGCAGAGAAGAAAACTAGTTACCCTTTTCTCCCATTGATCTTTTTGCTTTAATTCCGGCAATAATTGCAGGTAATAAGGTTAAAACGATAATAACTAACATCACATAAGTGAAATTTTCTTTAATAATAGGAATATTACCAAAAATGAAGCCTATACCTAAAAAGCCAACTATCCACAAAACTGCTCCAACAACATTATAGTAAGTAAAGTGTGCAAAATTCATTTTACCAATTCCGGCAACAAAGGGTGCAAAAGTTCTAAAAATTGGCATAAAGCGACTAAATATCAACATATTGCCTCCTTTTTTATTGAAGTAATCTTTGGTTTTATCATAATATTCAACTTTAAGAACACGATTACCCGGTTTAAAGACTTTGGGTCCTAAAAAATTACCAAGAAAGTAATTCACGGTATTTCCACTAATACCTGCAGCAATGAGCAATAGTCCCATGATATAGATATTTAAACCAGTATCTCCCTTTGCAATTAATGCACCAACAGCAAATAATAAGGAGTCGCCAGGCAAAAATGGAGTTACCACAAAACCTGTTTCTGCAAAAATTATAAGGAATAAGATTAAATAGGTCCAATTTCTATAATCGCTCACAATTTGAACTAGATAAAGATCAATATTTAAAAGAAAATCGATGATACTACTTAAAATTTCCAAAGTTTTTAATTAAAAAGAGTGTAAAAGGCCTGTCCAATATCAATAATTGAGCAGAAAATAATGTGAATTATAACTTAGATCTTAGACTTATATCTCTCCTTAATTACTTCAATAATAGGTGGAAGTATAGAAAGAATAATGATACCAAAAATAACATAGGTGAAGTTATTCTTGATAATTGGGAGTCCGCCGAAAAAATATCCTATAAACAAGAAGGACACTACCCAGAAAATGGCACCAGATACATTATAGAGAGCAAATCTGGAATAACTCATTGTTCCAATTCCGGCTACAAAGGGCGCAAAAGTTCTGATAATAGGAACGAAACGGGCATAAATAATGGTTTTACCGCCATGTTTCTCGTAAAATGCTTGAGTTTTATCTAAATATTCTTTTTTAAGCAATTTATACTTGCCACTAAAAGCTATCGGCCCAACGTAATTGCCTATATGATAGTTAACTAGATCGCCTGTAATGGCCGCAATAATTAGCAAAATGCACATCAAATAGATATTTAATCCACTATCAGGATTGGCAATAATTGCGCCGGCGGCAAATAACAAAGAATCGCCAGGCAAGAATGGAGTAACAACGAAACCTGTTTCAGCAAAAACTATTAAAAATAGAATTAAATATGTCCAGGTCCGATATTCCTGAACAATTTCAATTAAGTGCTTATCGATATGAAGGATAAAATCTAAAAGTTGCTGTATTAGTTCCAAGGGGCTCATTATATATTGTACAAAAATAGAATATTTGTGGAACAATGACTTGAGTTTTCTATATAAATTGCTTTTCAATGATTAATTGGAACATTTTAACTAATTTTTAAATTATTAAAACATTCTATTTTTGGGCAATATCAAAAAAAAAGCCCGAAGGTTATTCGGGCTATTTTAAAATATATTGGTTAATTATTGAGCATAATTATTTAACATCACAGGCATCACCAACATCAATACATCTTCCGCATCATCGTGAGTTTGAGGCATTAATAATCCTGCACGGTTAGGGCTGCTCATTTCAAGTAATACTTCTTCCCCGCTAAGGTTATTTAACATTTCAATTAAGAATTTAGCATTGAAACCAATCTCCATATCCTCACCTTCATACTGGCAAGTTAAACGCTCGTGCGCCTCATTTGAGAAATCAACATCTTCAGAAGAAATATTCAATTCGCTACCAGTAATTTTTAAACGTACTTGATGTGTGGTTTTATTCGCGAAAATAACTACACGACGAAGGCAATTCAAGAATAATGCTCTGTCTAAAATTAATTTATTGGGATTATTTGTAGGAATAACCGCCTCATAATCAGGGTAGCGTTCGTCAATTAATCTACAAATCAGGTTAATGTTTCCGAATCTAAAGAAGGCACTAGTGCTATTATATTCAATAGCTACACTTACATCATCAGAAGGCAGTGAAGCTTTTAATAAAGTCAAGGCTTTTTTAGGCAAGATAAGATTTGCAGCAGACTCAGACTTAGTGTCTAAACGACGATATCTTACTAATTTATGAGCATCAGTAGCAACAAAGGTAATGTGTTGAGGACTTAACTGGCAGTAAACGCCAGTCATTGCAGGACGTAATTCATCGCTACTGACTGCAAATAAAGTTTTATTGATTGCCTCAGCTAAAACAGATGCTGGCATCGCTACAGATGAAGGATTTTCAACTACTGGAATTTTAGGAAAATCTTCACCATTTTCACCGCTTAGCTTATATTTTCCATCACCTGCATTAATCTCAATAGCAAATGTTTTATCATCCACTGAGAAAGATATTGGCTGATCAGGAAGAGTTTTCAATGTTTCCAGAAGAATTTTAGATGGGATAGCCACCTTACCATCTTCTTTTGACTCTACAGCAAGAGATGTGGTCATGCTGGTCTGCAAATCAGTCGCAGAAACAGTGAGCAAACCATCCTTAATTTCAAACAAGAAATTTTCAAGGATTGGCAATACCGTGCTACTACTCGAAGCGCCGTTAACAGCTTGTAGCTGTTTTAATAATGTGGAAGTTGAAACTATAAATCTCATATTCAAATATCTGAAAAACAATAATAGTGAAGCTTTTTAGTTTTCCTAATCAGCTTAATTAACCCTCAAAAATGAAGATTATTAATTTTTAAAGTCCAAAAATAAACAATTTAACGTGTATACTTTCTAATACGGTAGTAATGTTGAAAAATACCAGATAAAAATATAACAAATAATGGTAAAATTATATTAATTAATTGCCAAAAAGTTTTTTCCTGTCTAATTTTTGCTCGATCAAGTAATCGTAATTTTATTTCTTTGTTTCTCAATCCGATAATTCCGGAGTCATCTACCAAATAATCGACTGTATTGAGCAAGAAACTTTTATTGGCATATTGCTGATCAGGCATAAAACGATCAAATCCCAAGGGATAAGGCGAGCCATCACTTTTATTGATCTGATTCTTAAAAAAATCACCATCAGAAAGAACCATCATTTTGGTCGCCTTACTCTTTTCGGGAATTTTAATACTGCTTGAAATTCCTTCTGGGACTGGTCGATTTTTAAAGTTTGATGGAAATTCACCTTCTAAAAGCACCGCTACGGGCATTGGTTTGCTTTGAAATTGTGCCGGATCGGGTTCTTGCTCTACCATTTGCAAGGAGAGCATTGTTGGTGCTTTTACATTTTTACTAAAGGGAGAAGAAGCAAGAATAACCTCTGCTCGCACATTTTTAACTGAAATTAAATCGATGGTACTCGAAAATTCGGATTTAATCCCATCTAAATTTTTAACAATTGGGTGATTAGAAATCGGGACAAATATTGGGTAAAACAACCAAGGCAAAGGCTGAATTTGTGATTGTCCGCCAACTTCACCCACATTTAAAGGAATTTGAGCCGCATTCATGTCTGCAATCAAATCATAATTTAAACGAACACCATATTTGAATAAAATATCATCCAAATCTAGCTTTTTGGGAAAGGCAAGTTGTTCTGTAGCACCACGTAAACTATCGAGATCAGCGCTAACCTGATCAATAGACCAAATTAAGCGACCTCCATTCATTACGAAATAATCAATTTTATACTTTTCGGCTTCCGAGAAGGCCGTTTCAGGCTTCGCGATTACTAAAACCTTTAATTTATCCAATCCCTCAAAGGGAATAGTTTTTAAATCAACTCTACCGACTTCATAACTATCACCTAAAGATTGAAGAGCATCATTTAACTTTAGATCATTTAACTCTCCATGCCCCTCAGTAAAGCCAATTCGGATAGAACTACCCGAACTTAACCTCTTAATGGCGCTTGAAAAGGCATATTCTAAGTTTTGAATGGAATTGTTTAGAACTTCTTCGGGACTAACACCAGCTTTAGTTTGCAATAGTTTAACAGGAGTTTGAATACCCTTGTAAGTAATTAATGCAACAGGATAGATTAATTTTTGAGACATCCCATCTTCAGTTTTCACACTGAGTTGAGTAGGTTCAATTCCCATTTCGAGTAAACGTTGATAAGCTTCCTCTTGAGATTTTTGATCACCAGACAATGGAATTACGAAATCAAATTGAAGGTTTTTACCCGCATAGGAATCAAAATCTCGCAGAAGATCTTCAGTAGAGTTTCTCAAACGCTTAAATCCGGCAGGAAATTCGCCCTCCAAATAAACCGTAATCTGGACTTGATCTTTCAAATCCTTTAAAATACTTTTTGTAATGGGCGAAAGTGTGTATCGCTTTTCGGCGGTAAAATCTAGTCGCGTAAAAAACTCGGATGCAATCAGGTTTAACAGAATGAGTGCTGAGATAAATAGCGCAAGATTACGCAAATCTATTTTTCTTTGATTTACCATTTTCTGCTCCCCAATTTAGTTTTTGTTATTACTAAAAACAGAGCAGAAAAGCTCAAGAAATAGATAAGATCGCGGGTATCTAAGACCCCCCTACTCAGCGATTGATAATGCTCATTGATACCTAAAGCAGTCAGAATGCTTGCCATTCCCTGCAATGAAATAATGGAGCTAATAGAATCGAAGCCACTAAATGAAAAATAACTAAGTACAACCGCCAATGTGAAAGAAATAATTTGATTTTTCCCCAAGGAGGAACAAAATAAACCAATAGCAGTAAATGCCGAGGCTAATAAAATTAATCCGATATAAGAACCAATTACCGCCCCAGTATCAATATTCCCTTGAGTAATACCCAGCTGATAAACACTAATATAATAAATGATGGTGGGAATAAGGGTGATAATAACAATAGATAAACAAGCTAAAAATTTACCTAAAACAATATCCCAATCGCTTAAAGGTCGTGTGGCAAGGAGCTCAAAAGTACCATCTTTCTTTTCTTCGGCCAATGAGCGCATGCTGATGGCAGGAATTAAGAAGATGAATAAGTATGGAGCGATATTGAAAAAACTATCTAAACCGGCATATCCATAATCCAAGATACTCGACTCGGGAAAGACCCAGAGGAACAATCCTGTAACTAGCAGAAATGCTGCCATGGTCATGTAGGCAACCAAGGAGGTAAAGAAAGCGCTTAATTCTTTAAAAAAGATACTGATCACTTATAATTAATTTATTTGCAAAATTCGTTTTAATTGTGTATATTAATGTATGTCTGATGCTGTAAGCTCAATAAAAATATCCTCAAGGCTTTTATTTGCATGATTTTTTCTTAGCTCAACTAATTGATCATCAGCAACAATTTTACCCTGATTGATGATGATTACCTGCTCACAAATGGCCTCTACCTCCTGCATAATATGAGTAGATAAAATAACCGTTTTAGATTTGGCAAGATCTTTAATCAGCGATCTAATTGTTATCACTTGGTTGGGATCAAGTCCCGAAGTTGGCTCATCCAAAATCAAAACCTTAGGATCCGCAAAAATCGCTTGGGCAAGTCCCACACGCTGACGATAGCCCTTCGAAAGAGCACCTAATTTTTTGTTCTGCTCATCCCCTAATCCGCAAAGCTCAATAACTTCATCAATACGTTTATCAATGTGCAGTGTTTTATGAATTGACCCAATGAAAGCGAGCGATTCACGAACATACATATCTAAGTATAGTGGGTTATGTTCTGGGAGATAGCCAATGTTTCGGCGTACCTCCATCGAATCAGTCCTAACATCAAAACCACAAACATGAGCACTGCCCGAAGACTGTGGAATAAAACAAGTAAGAATCTTCATGGTGGTAGATTTGCCTGCACCATTGGGCCCCAAAAAGCCTAAAACACAACCTGGAGAGGCATTGAATGAAATTCCATCAATTGCCTTTTGAGTGCCATAGCTTTTACAGAGGTCTTTTACTTCAATGCTCATGTGGCAAAGTTAATAATTAATAATAATCGATTTTTAAGCCTCTTGGATATTTTAAATAATTTTAGTATATTAAGGATCAAACCTAAAAAAGAAGCTTTTGGAGCTTATAAGGTAAAAATATCCGATAAAATTAATTTCCTATACTATCTTTGCATTGTTATGAGCAAAAACAACGACGAACTTTTTAAAAATGTAGTTTCCCACACGAAGGAATATGGATTTGTATTCCAATCAAGTGAAATATATGATGGTTTAAGTGCTGTATATGATTATGGGCAGCTTGGATCAGAACTAAAAAACAATATCAAGACCTATTGGTGGAAGAGTATGGTGCAGATGAACGAGAATATCGTTGGGATCGACTCCGCCATTTTCATGCATCCCAAAATTTGGAAAGCGAGTGGCCACGTAGATGGTTTCGCTGATCCAATGATTGATAATAAAGACTCGAAAAAACGTTATCGTGCCGATAATCTGATAGAAGATAAAATAGCACGATATATTAAAGACGGTAAAACAGAAAAGGCTGAAGACTTGCAAAATGCAATGGATAAAGCGCTAGAGGCTGACAATTTACCGGCATTGAAAGAATTAATTGAACAACATGAAATTGTTTGTCCTGTTTCAGGCACTAGAAACTGGACCGATGTAAGACAATTTAACTTGATGTTCTCCACGCAAATGGGTGCTATGGCAGAGGGATCTGATGAAGTTTATCTTCGTCCCGAGACTGCACAAGGTATATTTGTAAATTTCCTGAATGTGCAAAAATCAGGAAGAATGCGTATTCCTTTTGGAATTGCACAAATTGGTAAAGCTTTCCGAAATGAGGTAATTGCCCGTCAGTTTATTATGCGTATGCGTGAATTTGAGCAGATGGAAATGCAATTCTTCGTGAAACCAGGCACAGAAATGGAATGGTATAATCATTGGAAAGAATCGAGACTGAAGTGGCATCTTGCGGTGGGCACTCCAGCCGAGAAATATCGTTTCCATGATCACGTTAAATTAGCTCATTATGCTAATGCAGCAGTGGATATTGAATTTGAATTTCCATTTGGCTTTAAAGAGGTGGAAGGAATACATAGCCGTACTGATTTTGATTTAAGTCAGCATGAGAAATTCTCAAACAAGAAACTTCAATATTTTGATACAGTTGAGAATAAAAATTATGTGCCATATGTAATTGAAACTTCAATTGGTCTCGACAGAATGTTCCTTTTAACGCTTTGCAATGCCTATGAGGAGCAAGATTTAAGTACTGAAGAAAAGCAGGATTCAAGAACAGTATTACACTTGCATCCATGCTTAGCGCCAGTAAAAGCTGCGGTATTCCCTCTAACTAAAAAAGATGGCTTGCCAGAAAAAGCGCGTGAAATTATGGATCTTTTGAAACTGGACTTCAACTTACAGTATGATGAGAAGGATTCGATTGGAAAAAGATATCGTCGTCAAGATGCAATTGGAACACCAATTTGTATTACTGTTGATCATCAAACATTAGAAGATAATACGGTAACTATTCGTCATAGAGATAGCATGGAGCAAGAACGTGTAAATGCAAGAGATCTTGAGACAATTATTGGGAAATTAGTGAGCTGGAAGAACTTGTTGTCATAGGGTAATTAGAAAGTGACAAGTACGGTGGGACTGGTACGGCGACAACACCGACCAGAGGAGCGTTTTATCTGATATAAATATTTAGCATTCTACACGTAGGGACAGGTCGCGACCTGTCCCTTTTTAATGCGAAAATATATAAGAGGACAGGTCGCGACCTGTCCCTACAAATATTAAACCTCTAGAGATTAAGATAAACATTTTGCGACTTTGCGAAATCAATTCTGCGTTAATCCCATTAAATCTGCGGGAGAAAAGTTCAGGACAGAGTAGATAGTACAATTTTTAGATGTGTATTATTTATACTTTAGAGCTTAAATATTGTCATCATCAAGGAATATCAATTATGAATAGTCAATATTTATTCGTATATTAAAGAAAATCGGATATCTAAAATATAGCTATACAATAATTGAAAAAAGACCTCGTTTAATAGATTCGTACCTGAAAATTTTCTATGAAAAAACAATCTATCTCACTGATATCAGTCTTTTTATTGTCCTTAATTTTTCCATCAATTAGTTGGGTATCAGCAAATAAACCTTCTTTTAGTACATTAAAAAAAAATGACAAAGTATCTGAACTAGATCCAATTACGGTAAAACATGCTGAACTTTTTGTAGAGTATAGCAACAATATTTATAATCAGGCAAAACTCGCTGCAAGCGGATTAGATCAAGAATTATTCAAGAAAGCCCTTATCGGATATTACAATCTTAAAAAATCACAGACAATTTCAGCCAATAAAGCATTAATAAGCATCATCGACTTCAGTAAGAAAAGTAGTCAGAAGCGCCTCTGGATAATTGATTTAAAGGAAGGAAAACTCCTATTTAACACTTTGGTAGCACATGGTCAAGGTAGTGGTTTAGAGCTTGCAACAAATTTTTCGGATAAGCCTAATTCACATCAAAGTAGCCTTGGTTTTTATTTAACGAGCGAGACCTACACAGGCAAACATGGATTATCCATGCGTTTAGATGGCTTAGACAAAGGATTCAACAGCAATGCTAGAGCACGTGCGGTGGTAGTTCATGGAGCAGATTATGTGAGTCAAGACTTTGTAAATAGGACTGGTCGATTAGGCAGAAGTCATGGCTGTCCCGCTTTACCAAAAGAATTAACAAGTAGCATTATCAATACGATTAAAGGGAAAACTTGCCTGTTTATTAGCGGTCCCACACAAAATTATAATTCCAATTACCTAGACCAAGAATCAGCAATTTCTAATTTTATTAGCACAGCAATTTAAGCTTTAAATAGCTAATCCTAATAAAAAACGTAAAAGAGAGTCTAAAAGCTTCAAATCTGTCTTATGCTTTTATATCTTTGCCTTTAATGATTCAAAAACTAGAAGATTTTCTCGTTAAATATCCGGGAAGGGTGTTTTTTCTTCTTATTATTTTATCCTTAGCGCCTTTTTTTATTAATCTTGGCCTATTACCCCTATTCGCTGATGAACCCACTCGAGCTAATGTAGCCCTCGAAATGATTCTAAGCGATAATTTTTCGGTCCCGACCATTGGTGCAGAATATTATTATAATAAACCACCGCTTTATAATTGGATCCTTGCAGGGTTTTACTTGCTTACAGGCACTTATTCTGAATTTATCACTCGCTTGCCGGCAATTATTCCGATGTTTTTATTTGCGATAAGCATTTTTTATGCTGTTGCCTATTTTCTGAAAGATAAACGAATAGCAAGCCTTAGCGCAATCTTGTTTTTAGTCAACGGACGAATGCTTATCTACGACTCCATGTTGGGTCACATCGATATTTTTTATTCTTGGCTAACATTTTGCTCATTCATGCTGATTTTCTATTTTCTTCAGCAAAAAAAATGGTTTCTACTTTTCTTTATTTCCTATATTATTACAGCATTAACATTTTTAGCAAAAGGCTTGCCATCCATTGTTTTTCAAGGACTTACACTTATTGTTATTCTTTTTTATAGCAAAAATTTAAAAAAATTATTTTCATGGCAACATATCCTTAGCGGGATAACTTGCTTATTAATTATTGGCGCATATTTCTATAATTATTATCAATTTAACCCCAATTTAGAAGGCTATTTAAGCACCATTTGGGACCAAAGTAGTAAAAGAACAGCTACCGAATTTGGATTTGTAAAAAGCTTAATCCATGTAATCACATTTCCTTTTGAACATATAGGACATGTATTTCCAGCAAGTTTATTATTGCTTTTTTGCTTCCATAAAGACTTTATTAAAGGAATTAAGCAAAAGCCCTTTTTGACCTTTATTTCATTGGTTTTTTTAGCAAATATTTGGGTTTACTGGCTATCGCCACTAACGCGACCTCGATATTTAATGATGCTGTATCCACTAGTTTTCATCCTATGGAGTCATGCCTATTACAGCTATAGAGAAAAATTGTCGAAAACAAATCAGGTTTTCAATAAAATTATACTTTTTCTGGCTTTGGCAGTTAGTATTTCAATTCCAAACGCCTTTTGGTTCGATTTACAAGAAATTGTTCCATTTTTAAGCGCTAAAATTATTTTTCTCTTCATTTTAAGTAGCCTAATTACCTACCTAATCTGGAAATTAAAAGAATCTAAAATAATTGCATTTATTGGGCTTTTGTTAGTGTTAAGATTAGCATTCAGCTGGCTAGTACTCCCCTTTCGCTTAAACCATTCAGAAAATACATATTACCGTGCTGCGGCAATTGAAATGGGCACTATTGTTGGAGACAAACCTTTTTATTTCTATCAATATCATCCTGAAGAAACTGGAATTCCTTTTCATGATCGTTTAATTTTTTATATCCAAAAAACGAGAATGAAACAGGTGAAATTTACCGAAAACGATGCTAAGCCAGGTTATTATTTTACCTTTGACCGAGATTTAAAAAATCCAGATGCAATTTTGATAAAATCGTATCAAAACCTCAAACTGTTCCAAATAAAATGAGAGAACTCTCTGTAGTAATTACGGTTCTTAATGAACGCGACAATATTATTCCACTAATTGGAGCCATTCAAGACGCTCTAAACACCATTGACTATGAAGTCGTTTTTGTGGATGATGGATCAAGTGATGGCACACAAAAGCAAATACGTGAACATGCAAATGATCGCATAAAACTGGTAGAATTACGTAAAAACTACGGACAAAGTACTGCCATGACAGCGGGAATTGACCATGCAACAGGCATTTATATCGCCTTAATTGATGGAGATTTACAAAATGACCCTTCCGACATTCCTTTCATGCTTCAAAAAATGAAAGATGAAGATTGGGATGTGGTGGCAGGAAACCGAGCGAACCGCCAAGATGGAATGTTTTTAAGGAAAATACCATCAAAAATAGCAAATGCGATAATCCGAAGAATGACAGGTGTTTACATCAAAGATTAT
>NZ_JBIIPN010000010.1:0-36623 GCF_044342615.1 Daejeonella sp.
AGCTGCTTTCAAAACTGTTTGAAACCAGGTATTTGGTAGCGGATAACGTTCTCTATCAGTTGCGTTAATCCAGGTAGTAATACTTGCATCCGTATAACGTGGTACAATTGGGATTCCTGAATTTACATAGGCTAATTGTTGATAGCGCATAAATGGCTCTAAATCCATATTTTCTGGATTGTTGGTTGATTCTTGAATAGCATAAAAACCATTATATGCAATTTGTGTTTTACCAGACTGACCTCTCTTAGTCGTAACTAAAATAACACCATTCGCAGCTCTAGATCCATAAATTGCAGTAGAAGATGCATCTTTTAAAACAGAAATTGTTTCTACATCTTCAGGGTTAATATTGAATAGCGTTTGTTCAACTCCATCGATAATAATCAAAGGAGAACTATTTGCAGAGCTATTTCCAGAGAAAGTGGTGATACCCCTTACTCTTAGGGTAGCTGAACTTCTACCTGGTTCACCACCTCTATCTAATACAGTAAGTCCCGGAGCCTGGCCCTGAAGTGCTTGCTGTAAATTAGAAACAGGTCTGCGAACTAAGTCTGCGCCCTTAATTTGAGAAACGGCACTTGTTAAACTCAATTTACTTTGTGTACCATAACCTACAACAACCACATCATCTAAAGTGTTTGAAGCTTCGAAAAGAAGGACACTTAATTCGGCTGTACTATTTTCTACAGTAATTGTTTCTGTTTCATAGCCTAAGAAACTGATCAGTAATTGATCACCTACTTTCGCAGTGATGTTAAATTGGCCACCATTACTGGTTTGGGTAGCATTTTTTGTGCCTTTTACCGTTACGGTTGCACCGTCGATTTTTTGGCTAGTTGTGCCCGATTTTACTGTTCCTCGAATGGTAGTTTGAGCAAACAATTGGGTGCTGAAGATTCCGATTGATAATATCAAAGTAAGAATCAGCTTTGTTGTTTTGGTAATCATTTTCCGAAATTTGATTATAATTAAAAGAGTGAACAAAATTATTTTTCAATGAATAATTAATTCATTTTTCGGTTAAACATAAAAGCTTTATTTCGTATATCAAAATACAAACTAATTAAATTTATCTAAAAAGCAAAAAATACTTATTTTTTAGTGTTTATTACTGCTTTTTGGCTTTCTTTTATAATTTCTATAATTAGGGGTAAATATTATTAATTTATTAAAACATTTGTTATCAGTAATTTTAATATATAAAAAAATAATGTAATCACATATGATCATCAATTATTCTAAAAATATTGTGGTTTGGATTTAATTATTTAGAATTCTCAATCAGGTTAGATTCTATTATAACTTTATAAAAGGCTTCATTTTCGGAACTTTCATCATCTTTTTGTTTTAATATATTGAGGAGAATTTCGGTTGCTTTTTGTCCTTGTTTATAAGGATACTGCTCTACGGAAGCCACTGGAACGTGATGCATATATTGTATGAGGGGTAAGTTTGAGTAACTTACAAAAACGATTTCCTCTGATAAGTTCATATTATTATGACGCAAATAATTAATTGCATATAATGCTACGTAGTCGTTAAAAGTTACCACTGCCGTTACTTTCCTCTTATTTTTGAGAATTTTATCCATTGCCAATTCAACATCTTTTTTAGTTAAATCACAATTAATTACTAATGAAGGATCAAATTTGAGTCTGCTTTTAAGTAGGGCGTTTATATATCCATCGCGACGTTCAGTACTTGCATACATCTTTACAGGGCCATTTATTAGTCCAATTGCACGGTGTCCTTTTTTTATTAAATAATTTAATGCCTGAATGGTACCAGTTTCCATATTACATGCTACATAATGGATATTTTTTAAAGTAGGAATACGGTCGAAGAATACTACTGGGATATTATATCTTTTTAATAGTTCAAAATGTTCATAGTTGCTTGTATTTTTTGCCACTGAGATTAATAGACCATCAACACGGTGGTTTTTCATTTTTTCGACCAGTTGCTTTTCTCTTTCTTCATCATCATGAGATTGAGCTAACAATACGGTATAACTTTGTTCGTATGCAATATCTTCAATGGCATTGACGGCGGTTGAGAAAAAATCTTCTGCAAGTTCTGGAAGAATTACGCCTATAGTTTTTGTTTTACCCTGTTGTAGAAAAACGGCTGTTTGGTTTGGTTCATAATGCAATTTGGCTGCCAAATCTTTAACTTTTTTTCTGGTTGCTAAACCAATACTTCTATGATCATGTAGCGCTCTTGAAATAGTAGAAACAGATAAATTCAGCAAACGAGCTATTTCTTTAATTGTTGGGGGTTTGGATTGCATGTTTAAATATAAAAAACTAAAATAACTATTATAAATAAAATTTATAGCTCTTAAATTGTCAAATCAAACGTTTGTGTATATTTTTAATATACAAAGTTGTATTGAAGGTGAAATATATAATTACTTTCATAAACTAGAATAAATTAAATGCTTATCAGAAGAGTAGAAAATATATAACTAAATAAACGTATGAATAGAAAAGATTTTCTTAAAACTGGAGCCATTGCTGCTGCGGGATTTACAATATTGCCTTCAGGCACTCTATTTGCTAAATCTGGAACTAAGGTTAGGTTAGGATTTATTGGAGTTGGGGCTCGAGGTATGAGTCATATCTCAGAAGCAATTTTAAGAGACGATACAGAAATTATTGCCATTTGTGATATTCAGGAGCGTTCTTTAAATATTTGTAGAACCGAAATTGCTAAATCGGGTAGACCAGCTGCAAAAGAATATACAGGCGGATTAGATGCTTACAAGCGCCTTTTAGAACGTAATGATATTGATGCAGTAATTATTGCCACACCTTGGCAATATCATCATATTCAAGCAGTAGATTCAATGCTTGCCGGCAAACATGTTGGTTGCGAAGTAATTGCAGGTTTGAGTGTTAAAGAGCATTGGGATGTAGTTAACACTTCTGAGAAAACGGGTATGCATTATAGCACACTTGAAAATGTATGCTATAGAAGAGACGTGATGGCTGTTTTAAATATGGTTCGTCAGGGCGTGTTTGGTGAGATGCTTCATGCGGAAGGGGGATATCAACATGACCTTAGAAATGTTCTTTTCAATAATGGAAAGCAAATTTATGGAGGTGGAGTAGAGTTTGGCCCCAATGCCTTGAGTGAAGCACAATGGCGAACACAATTTAATGTTGATCAGGATGGCGATTTATATCCTACGCATGGTGCGGGACCGGTGATGCAATATTTTGACATCAATCGTGGGAACCGTTTCACAAATCTAGTTTCTTTCAGCTCAAAGGCTAGAGGATTGGCAGCTTATGTAGAAAAGGAATCTCCAGGACATCCCAATGCAAAAATTAACTATAAGAATGGGGATATTACCCAAACAATGATGAATTGTGCTAATGGCGAGACAGTTATGCTTACTCATGATACTCATTTACCAAGACCTTATTCATTGGGCTTTAGAGTCCAAGGAACCAAAGGTTTATGGATGGATGTAAATAAATCTATTCATGTTGAAGGGGTAAGCAAGGCTCATGCTTGGGATGAGGCTAAAATTTGGCTAGAGAAATACGATCATCCACTTTGGAAAAAATACGAAAAAGAAGCATTAGGTGCTGGTCATGGTGGCATGGATTGGTTTGTATTCAATGGATTTATTGAGGCAATAAAACAGAAGAAAACTCCACCAATTGATGTTTACGACTCTGTTACAATGAGTGTTATATTACCGCTTTCAACAAAATCATTGGAGGAAGGAAATAAGCCTCAGGAGTTTCCTGATTTTACAAGAGGTAAATGGAAGTCGCGTAAAAACGTGTTTGCTTTAGATGATAGCGGATTATAACAGCAAGCCTAAACTTTAAATCATCAAGGCCCTTGTAAACGCAAGGGCTTTTTTTTTCATTTTTCAAACGTTGCAAACGTTTGCGTAAACAATTAATAAAGCAGGCTTGATTTAAGCTTTATTTTAAACTTAATGGAGCTTTATTTAAAAGAAAAATATTTATTTATTGAGTAGAGACTATAATGATTAAATTTTCGATTTTTTAATATTTTGAAATAAAGCTCAAACTACTTTAAAGCTTATAATTGGCTATTTTTTCGAAATGATTATTTTTGACATACAATCATTGATTGATTTTGTTTTATGGAAATTGAATTAAATCAAACGTTTGTGTAATAATAAAGTAAAAAAAATTCTTTGTCTTGTTTTAACTAATAGTAGCTTCATGTTATTGATTTACCAATAGGGTATTGGTTATCTTAATTAACTAAACAGACAAATTATGACGAAGATTTACACAAAAAATGTCTTTGAAAGTACTTTTACAAGCAAAATTCTTTCTTCAGTAAGAATGCTTGGAGTATTTAAACTGGTTCTGCTACTATCATTGCTATTTTTGAATAGCGCTGATGTGTTTGCACAAGCTAGCCGACAAATTACTGGAACGGTTAGAGACGAATCAAAAGAAACCTTAATTGGGGTTTCGATTAAAATCAAAAACAGCAATGTTGGTACAACAACAGATCTTGATGGAAAGTTCAAGATAATGGCATCCTCAACAGATGTACTTCAGATAACCTATATCGGTTATGAAACCATTGAAAGAGTGGTTGGTAATTCTAACCAGATTGACATTACCATGAAATCTAGCGCGACTGGATTGGGCGAAGTAGTTGTGGTAGGTTATTCATCTAAAAAGCTAGAACAGATTTCCAGCTCGGTTTCTGTGGTGAGTGGTGAAAAATTAAGAGATGTTACTTCGAACGAAGTTTCCAGCTTATTACAAGGTAAGGCTGCCGGTGTATTAGTATCAACAGGTTCTGGTTCACCAACTTCAGGTTCAACCATTGTAATTAGAGGTGCTGGTAGTATCAATGCTAGTACTAGTCCGCTAATTGTAGTTGATGGAAATATTGGTGGTACATACAATCCTACGGATATTGAAACCATTACTATTTTGAAAGATGCTGCCGCTACAGGTTTGTACGGTTCAAGAGCTGCCAATGGGGTAATTATTATTACTACTAAGACTGGAAAAGCTGGAACTACTGTAATGGATTTCAATACTAGTGTTGGTTTAAGTAATCCTAATACTGGTAATTTTAAACTCATGAATACAGCTGAGCTTTATGATTATCAATCAAAGTTTTATTCTGGTTTAACTCCTGAGCGTAAAAACAATGATACTGACTGGTGGGATTTAGCTTTCCGTCAAGGCATGGTAAATAGTCATCAACTGTCTGCTTCTGGAGGTAGTGAAAAAACGCAGTTTTATGTTTCTGGGAACTATTATAAAGAAGAAGGAACTCAAATTGTAGACAGTAAAACTGGATATAACTTCCGTTCTAATTTAACTCAGAAACTTTCTGATAAATTAAAATTGGGTGTTTTATTGAATGGTATTTTTAATAAAGACACGTATAATCCGACGGGTACATTATATAATGCCTATGTAAATTTACCTTTCGATGCGGCTTATGATGCAACTGGAAGTCCGATTGATCCAAGATTTGGAACTTGGTATGGAAGAGATCGCGATAACTTTTTGCACACACTCCAATATAATACATCAGGTGCAAGAAGCTTTAACGTAAATGCGGATATTAACCTTGATTATAATATCACTAAAAATTTAACTTTCTCAACAAATAACAGAGGAAGATTGAATAACTATAGATCAGATAGTTTTAATGATAAAAGATCTAAAGGTGGTGCTACCAATAATGGTACAGCTTCTGCATCAGCTAGTTATTCTAACTCTTTCTTAACATCAAATCGTTTAAGATATTCAAACACTTTTGGTAATCATAGTGTTGGAGTATTGGCCGTTGCTGAAGTTGAAGAGGGTTACAATGATAATTTTTCTGCCAATGTTAAAAATCTACCAGCTGGTAGAGATGCATTTAGTACTGCAACTGATATTGTTACCAACCCTTCTGGTGGTAGAGACGGATATCAATTCAGTAAATATTTAGGTCAAGTAGACTATGGATTTAGAGAGAAATACTTTGCTGTAGCATCTTATGTAAATGAATATTCTTCAAGATTCGGTACAAATAATCCAAGAGGTAATTTCTATCAGTTAGGTGCTTCATGGATTGTGAGTAAGGAAAGCTTTATGGAAAATATAAAGCCAATTACTTTCTTGAAAGTTCGTGGTAGCTACGGTACTACAGGTAATGCTGAGGGTATTGGATATTACGCTGCCTTAGGATTATATTCTATCTCTTCTGGTGCTAGTTATGCAGGTTTGCCTGGAGCAGCGCCAAGTCAGAAAGCTAATCCAGATTTAACATGGGAAAAGTCGAAATCTGCAAACATTGGTTTTGAATTAGGATTATTTAATCGAATTGATTTAAACGTTGATTTATATCAAAAAGAAGCAGCTTCATTATTGTTTTTCAGACCTCTTCCAGCAACTTCTGGTTATAGTGGTGTTTTTGAAAATGTTGGAAATGTTCGTAACCGCGGTCTAGAATTGAGTTTAACTAGTAGAAACCTAGTGAAAACCTTAAAGTGGGAAACTAATTTTAACATTGCGTTTAACCGTAACAAGGTTTTGGAAGTTAATGCTGGTCGTACCGAAGTTAGTACAGGAGCTAGACAACCAATTGCTGTGGGTCGCGATATGGATGAGTGGTTTATGCCAGTTTGGTCGGGTGTGAATCCAACAACTGGAGCACCATTATGGGAGAATAGAGTTAAAGATGCAGGTGGCAAAGAATATTTGACTTATACCAGTAATTATAACTCGGCTACTAGACAGTATGTTGGACAATCATCTGCTCCAAAGTTTGCGGGTGGTATAGCCAATAACTTTGAGTACAAAAGCTTTAGCTTGAATACCTTCTTCAATTTTGTTTATGGAAACAAAGTGTATAAT
Organism: Daejeonella sp.; assembly: GCF_044342615.1. GTDB lineage: Bacteria > Bacteroidota > Bacteroidia > Sphingobacteriales > Sphingobacteriaceae > Daejeonella. The sequence continues at coordinate 6,873 of NZ_JBIIPN010000010.1, forward strand.
GATAGCCGCTTTTTCTTTGATAGCGATGGATTGTACGAAAGTTATAACCAAATGAATTTGGCTGAAGGTTGGAATCGTTGGGAAAAACCAGGTGATTTAGCTACGCATCCAAAACCAATTCATGGTAGAGCAGATAACTCAAATGCAACCTCAACTAGATTTTTGGAGGATGGTAGTTATATTCGTTTGAGAAACGTAACTTTAGGTTACGATTTGCCAAAGCAAATATTAGGTAGAGCTAAAATTTCTAGAGCGAGATTATTCGTAAGTGGAGATAATCTTTGGACTCTAACCAAGTTCTCAGGAACAGATCCTGAAGTAGTTTTAGGAGATGGTGTTTCCTCTATTAAATATCCTATTAGTAAGAAAGTTGTGTTTGGTTTCAACATGAGCTTCTAATTTAAATAGATGAATAAATACAAGATTTTTCAATCAAACAATTAATTATAATCTGATGAAAATAAAACATGTAACAACAGCTCTTATGGCAGGAATGATTGTCCTGGCCAATGTAGCCTGTGAAAAATCATTTGAACCATCAACAGCAATTGATGAGAGTTCTGCACTAAGTAGTCCTGCCGATATAGAAACAGCAACCATAGGTACTTATGCTCTTTTTAAAGATGCAGCTTATGTTAGAAGTGGCTATTTTTTTACTGAATATCCTTCTGATGCAATTGCCCAAGGGCAAAACTCGTCGGATGATTTAAGTAATATTTATAAATACACACCGATTAAAACATCTAGTCACGCAGCTAGTTTTTGGGCTAGTGCATACCGTTCTGTTGGTGCTGCAAACCGTGTTATCGAGGCAATTCCAGATGCTGCAGGAGCTGATGCTAAGCAGTTGAAAGGAGAAAACCTATATATCAGAGCCATGCTTCACTTTAATTTGGTTCGAATTTTTGGTAGACCTTACCCTCAAAGTCCGGAAGTTAATTTAGGTGTGCCTATTTTAAAAGATGGTTTAACTGATGATGAGAAATTAGTATTACCTAGAAGTACTGTTAAGCAGGTTTACGATTTCGTGATTGCTGATTTATTAAAGGCAGCTGATTTCATGACTCAAAATAAGAGTAATTCTTTTGCATCAAAGCAAGTTGCTGAAGCTCTTTTAGCGCGTGTTTATCTGTACTCAGGCGATAATGCTAATGCAATAGTATATGCAAATAAGGTTATTAATTCTGGTCGTTATAGTTTATTAACTACTTCAGAATTACCAAATTACTTCAGAAGTAGTCCTGATGCTAATAAGGAAACTATTTTCTGTATCAGACACATTAAAACTGAAGATAGAGGTTATAGCGCTATTGGTTCTATGTATTTTAGCGGTGATGCAAGTGGTAATCCATTAAATCAAGCAGCTAGTGGTTGGGGAGAATTATATGCTTCAAAGAAAATTTACGATACCTATATGCTAAATCCACAGGATGTAAGATTGAAATTCTTGAGTCCTTTGGTAGAGAATGGTGTAGTTAAAGTAAATAATAAGATTACGCCAAATGTACCGATGTATTATATCAATAAATATAATCTTCAGGAAGGTATTGTAAACTTGAGTTCTCCAGTATACCTAAGATTAGCAGAGATGTTCTTAATTAGAGCGGAAGCAAATGCTAAGACTCCAGGAAATGACCAGGTAGCACTTGATGATGTAAATCGTATTCGTACAAGAGCGGGTATTCCTACACTTACGCTTGCTGGACTTACTACTGCGGGTAAAACAGTTCTTGATGCGGTTCTTGATGAGCGTGCTTTAGAATTAGCATTTGAAGGTCACCGTGCTTACGATTTGTTCCGTAACAACAGACCTGTTGTTAGAAACTATCCAGGTACTGGAACTTCAACAAATCAAACGGTTGATCCAGGAGATAGCAAAGTAGTGGCATTTATTCCACAAAATGAGATCGACAAAAACCCTAAGCTTGTTCAAAATCCATAATATTTATCTTGGTCTGTATTGAAATTTTCAATACAGACCTTTAAATAAAGAAAAAAATGAAAAAAATAACTTACATGATACTAGCCTTTGCTTTGTTAGCAATTTCGGCTTGTGATAAGAATGATGCAGTATTATTTAAAGATGAGTCAACTGCAATTACCGCTGATAAAAAAGCATGGACAATAACTGCTTCTAGTTTTTCTACTTCAGAAGGTACAAATGGATCACCTCAAAGATTATTAGATGGAGATAGATTAACGTATTGGCATACAGATTATTCTGTCGTAACCCCTTATCCTCACTGGGTATTAATTGATATGAAAGTTGCTCTTAAGATGATTTCGGTTGGTGTTACTAATCGTTATGCAGCAACTCCAAATGCAGTTGGTATGAAGAAATTCAAACTTGAAGCTAGTAATGATGGAACAACCTTTACTTCCCTTGGCGAGTTTAATTTCGCTATTTCAAATGATCTTCAGAATTTTCCAGTGTCATCTACTACAGCATATCGCTATTTAAAACTTACTGCTTTAGAAACCCAAAGAGTGGGCACGAATCACACGTTCTTGTCTGAAATTGATGTTTTTGCAGTTAAATAATTTTTATTTTTGATTAACCTAAAAGCCCAAATTTTAACTATTTGGGCTTTTTTTATTTTTTTAAATTTTGAGAAATATTTATTCTGTTTTTTTGTTTCTACTGGTCGTTTGTTTAAATTTTGCATGTAAAAAGGATTTAAAACAGCCTGATGCTAAGCCTGCCGAGCCCATTAAACCAATCACTTATACGAGCAATCAAGCCCGTAATCTAAATGTTGTATATTTTGTCCCTGCTGATTTAAGTCCCTATGCAGATTATGAGCGTAGAATTAGTGAAATTATGCTTGCAGGGCAAAAATACTTTGCCGAACAGATGAATTGGAATGGATATGGTTCAAAAACCTTTGGTTTATTAAAAGATGATGCAAATGCTCGTGTAAAAATTATAACCATCAAAGGAAAGCTAAGTCGTGAAAATTATAAAGCAGAAACACATAATAACGCTCTTCAAGAAATAAACGCTTATTTTTCGGCTAATCCATCAGAGAAATCGAGCGATCATACACTGATTATTTTACCAGCTTTATATTTAAATGCTAATTCCACCCTTCCAATGGATGGTGTTAATCCTTATTTTGGAATTGGGAAAAGTTGTTATGTCTTGGATTACCCAAATTTTGATTATAAGTATTTTGGAACAGATACATATGAATTTACCAAATGGTATGGTGGTTTGTTTCATGAGCTTGGTCACGCTTTAAATTTGCCACATAATCATGCTAAAAAAAGTGAAATGTCAGTAAAAGGCACGGCCTTAATGGGAGCAGGTAATTATACTTTAGGTAAAACGCCAACCTTTTTAACTGCCGCTGATTGTGCTGTATTAGATGTAAATCAGGTATTTAATGCAGACACTAAAGCATATTATGCTCAGGTAAATGCCGGAATTACATCAATTGAGGCTAGCTATAATTCCAGTACATCTGCTATCAATGTTAGCGGTAAATTTTCAAGTGAAGTACCAGTAAAACAAATACTGTATTATAATGATCCTGAGACAATTGCCGATGGTGGTACAGGTGCTAATAAAGATTATAATGCGATCACTTGGACATCCAAACCAATTGGATCAAATGAATTTAAAATAGACTTTCTCCTTTCGGATTTTATTGAAAAAACAGATGGCCTTAAATATGAATTAAGAGTAAAGTTAGTTCATGAAAATGGCCATGTAACACAAACAAGCTATAATTACTTGTTTAATGCGGGTATTCCTATTCTTGATTTTAGTACTAAACCCGAAATTAATAAGCAAGGATGGAAAATAAGTTCTTTTAGCTCTGAAGAGTCATCAGGGGAAGGGACGATTAACGGAAGAGCGAATACCTTAATTGATGGGAATGGATCTACCTATTGGCATTCTAAGTGGACCGGATCATCAACTAGCTATCCGCATGATTTTGTTGTTGATATGGGAGTTACAAATACCGTTAAGGGTTTTACCTTAATTCAAAGAAGTGGTCTTTCACGTGCAATTAAGGATTTTGAATTATTATCAAGTGTTGATGGTGTTTCTTTTGTTTCTATAAAGAACTTTACAGCAGCCAATACTAATGGTAACCAGTATTTCACTTTTGACACGTCACGTACCTTTCGTTATTTTAAAGTAGTTTCTAAATCTGCATGGGATGGTCAAGCTTTTGCAGCTATTGCTGAAGTTGGTATGTTTTAATTTTTAAAAATAATTTCAAATGAATAAAAGACAATTATTATTCTCGTTCTTGGTGTTTGTTAGCTTAAGTGTTTCTGCACAAACATTTAAAGCAATTATTCCTTTAGGTGGTAATGCCTATGTAGGCTCTGGAGCTAAAATAAAGGATAAGGGACTCGTTGAATGGACTGATGTACAGGCAATTACTAATATTTATTTCAGGGCATCTGTTCCTCAAATTTTAAATATTTCTTTGCGTTTAAGAGTCCCAGAAGGTGAAAGTTTTATTAGAGTTAAATCGGGCTCTAAGATATTTGATAAAGGAATTTCAAATTCCACATTTGATACAGTTTCAATAGGAAAAATTGAAGTTAAAACTGCTGGTCACGTACAAATTGATATTCAAGGGTTAAAAAAGACTCATTCTCAATTTGCCGAAATTTCAGATTTGATTATTAGTGGTGAGAAAGTAGATCAAGATTTGGTTTACGTTAAAAATGGAAGTTCTTTTCATTTTGGACGTAGAGGGCCATCAGTTCATTTACGATATGATATTCCGCCAAGCATTAAAAATGATGTGAAATGGTTTTATAATGAAATTAAAGTTCCTGTTAAAAATGATATAATTGGGTCTTATTATATGGCTAATGGCTTTGGAGAGGGTTATTTTGGCATGCAGGTAAACTCACCAACTGAAAGAAGAATATTGTTTTCTGTTTGGAGCCCCTTTGTTACCGATGATCCTAAAAGTATTCCTGATAGCATGAAAATTGTCTTGTTAAAAAAGGGTGCAACAGTAAAAACAGGTGAATTTGGGAATGAAGGTTCCGGTGGACAAAGCTATATGGTTTTCCCATGGAAGATTGAACAAAGTTATGCCTTTTTATTGGGTGTAAAGCCTGATTTTAAAGATAAAACTACTGAGTATACGGCATATTTTAAAGATCCAGTTCAAAATAAATGGTTTTTGATTGCAAGTTTTAAAAGACCTCAAAAAGCTACTAATTTGACTAATCTTTATTCATTTCTTGAGAATTTTGCAACTACCACTGGTAATGTTACTCGTATGGGATATTTTCAAAATCAATGGATAATGGATAGTACAGGCACTTGGCATGAACTTACAAGCGCTAAATTTACTGCCGATGCAACAGCTAGAGGTAATTTCAGAAAAGATTATGCAGGAGGTTTTATGGGGAATAAATTTTTCATGAAGAATGCTGGTTTTTTCAATCAGTTTACCTCTATGGATCAGATATTTAAGCGTGAGGCGATGGGTGTAAAGCCAGAAATTGATTTTGATGAATTAGAGAAAATGTAAGGCTGTAAATAGCTTTATCTTTTTTATTCCCAATAAATTCAATTTTTTAACTAAATTTCTTTCTCATTAAGAAAAACCTAAAATGAAAAAATACCTATTAATTTTATTCCTTTTTCTAAGTCAATTAGGCTTTGCAAATGTAGCAGATGATCGCTATTATGAATTAAGAGTTTATTATTGCAATCCTGGGAAATTGGATGCTTTAATTACCAGATTTAGAGACCATGCGGTGCCATTATTTAAAAAACATGGCATAGATGGATTAGGATATTGGGTACCCACTAAAAACTCCGATAATTCATTTTATTATTTAATGTCTTACCCCAATAAAGAGGCTAGAGACGCATCTTGGAAAGCTTTTGCAGCTGATCCAGAATGGAAAGAAGCCGCTAGGAAGTCGGAGGAGAATGGAAAATTGGTGGCTAAAGCTGAAACGTATTTCTTAAAAACCACAGACTATAGTCCTAAGTTTAAAGCTTCAAAAGCTGGTGAACAAAACACTTTTGAGATGCGCGTTTACACCGCAAAGCCAGAAAAATTGCCAAATCTTGAAGCTCGTTTTAGAGACCATACCATGAATATATTTAAGAATAATGGGATGAAAAATATTATCTATTTCACTACCATAGAGACTGATCCTTCCGTTCAACCTAAATTACTTTACTTCCTCTCTCACAAAAATGAAGCCTCAGCCAAATTATCTTGGCTCAACTTCCGTAAAGACCCAGAATGGATTAAAGCAAGTACCGAATCTGAATTGAATGGCAAACTAGTAGAAAAAGTAGATGCGGTTTATATGCAAGGGATGGATTTTTCGCAGTTAAAATAAAAATCATCAGTAAATTGTAATTTGAAAGGTAGAAGGAATTAATCCCTCTACCTTTATTTTTTATACCCCCCAAAACTCCACCGCGCTATTCTCCTTAAACTCGATCTCAATTAATCCATCACCTAAATCCTTCACCTTTAATTTCGAGGTATTTTTGTATTCATATTTCCCCCAATTAGCTTTTATTTTAAGATTTCCACCTTTTTCGGACTGAATTTTTAAGCTTTTTAATTTTCCATTTTCCTTTTCAGCACTTACTAAAAAAGCTCCTTCTGCACGTAAAGTTTGGAATGAAACATTATCCCAGCTAGCTGGAATAGCAGGAAAAATCTCCAGAAAACCTGCATGTGATTGCATTAACATTTCTTGTAATCCTGAGGCAAAAGCAAAATTTCCTTCCAAGGTAAATGGTCTGTAATGAGCATCCGAATAGCCAGATTTTGTCTGGTCGCCATTTACGTGGAAGCTATTGCTTGAGCAAAATGCTTTTGCAAAAATGGTTAGAGCCTTTGCCGCACCTTCTCCATCTTTTGCTCTTGCTTTCAAATTTCCCAACCATGAATAGGAATATCCCACCCAGCCTTTTGGCCCTATGTTATCTAAAAGCTTGATACTAGATTGAATGATTTCTTTAGATGTTTCCGAGTCTTCCCACTTGACTAATCCCAAAGGGTGAATAGCCATCATGTGCGAAAAATGACGATGTGAAGAGGAATATGGAAAGTCGGGCGTAACCATTAATTCTTTCTTTTCGGAAAGTGCTAATTCAGGCAATTGAGCGTACATTTCTTGCCAATGTTTGGCATCTTCCTTTAAATTTAGCTCATTGGCTAGCTCTGCAGCGACCTTAAAATTGTATTGCATTAATGATAAATCGTAATTGCTAGTTTTGGTGAACCAGGCGCTGATGTCATTATCGTTAATTTCTGGGCTAGAGCTGATCACGAGTTTCCTTTTGCCTGTTTCTGCATCTAAAACAGAAATTTGTTCTAAAAATTGGGCTGTCGATTTTATCCAAGGATAGGCCTTTTCTTTTAGAAATTTCTTATCCATACTATAACGCCATTGTAAATAGTAGTGCTGTGAAATCCATGCCGAAACGGTTGGAGAAAGTGAGTATTGGATCCAACCCCCCATTTCAGTTCCATCCAATGTGGTTACACCAGGTACTGCAATTCCCTCTTTCCCAAAAAATTGCTTGGTATAGCGTTTATAATTCTCCTTATTCGTTTCAAAGTGATTCAGGTAACCCATTGCCTCATCCAAATGGTTTGCGCTGTAGGATGGCCAATAACTGAGCTGGGTGTTTAAATCATGATGAAAATCTCCTTTCCAAGGTGGTATGCGGCCATTATCTGCCGACCAAACAGCTTGTAGCGAAATTGGTGGCGTATTTTCTCGAGCGCTTGAGCCAAATTTATATTGCTCCATTTCCCATTGATGCTGTAATATTGGGTCTGGCACCTGTAAATTGGATTTAGCCCAAAACTTGGACCACCAATCTAAATGTCTTTTTTTATGCTGTTCAAACCCCGATTTAAGCATTTCATCTAAAGATTTTTGATCAAGATTGCTGTTAAATGCATCCGGATTACTTCGTATGGTCCAAATGCCTTCAATTGTTTTTGAATCTACTTTTTTCCAGGAAACAATCACTTCATAGGAGAATTCACCCCAGCCCTTTTGCTTATAAATTAGGGTATTATTTCCTTTACTTAGCGTACCTTGTTCATAACCCAAGCGTCCTAAATCATCGCCTCCAACTGGATCACCACTATTTTTTACTGCATTTTGGTACGTTGGTGGAATTAATTCAACATCGAAATCAGAACTCAAATTTTCAAACTTGAACCATCCTAATGGTTTTTCGGCATGCACAAAGGAGCTTAAGCGAGTACCATTTTTCCAGCTAATTTCTGAAATGGCTTCATCAAGGTTTAAATGTGCATCTGCAAGTTCAAGTCCTTTTAAGAATTTAAATTCAAGTGCAGCTCCCGGAATTTTAGTAGGCGCTGGCTCCCGATCATAAGGGTGGTCAAAATACTGTTGTACAGGTTTATAATCGTTTTTAAGTCTTTGATTCACAACCCATTGATAACTAAATTCATCACGGTGAAGCCCTTTCATCGGCCTGCTATCCCAAAGATCAGCGCGATCTAAAGCAAAGCGTAAAACATCGTTCTTTTCCCAAATAAGTGTCCCAAGCATCCCATTTCCTTGTGGTATGGCTTCATCCCACTGTTTTGGCAAAGGATTAAATTGCTGTGTTTTTGTTTGTGCCGATGCGAAACTAGGTATCAATAAACAAATAATAGGTACTAGGATTGAAATTCTTGTTAGGAGGTTTTTTGTACTCATTGCTTTGAAATATTAATCTATGTTATTTATGAGCTTTAATTTTAAAAGCCAAATTATTTAAAGTCTTTGAAATCTAATTCCTGAAAAACGATACCCTCATTAGCTGACTTTATTCCTGCTTCATAAAAACAAGCAAGATTTGAATTAGGGAGTACTACTAAGTTCGAGTAAGCGGCTGGCCCTTCATGAAGCACATTTTTCAGATTCCATGTTTTACCCTTATCATAAGAAATTCTAACGGTCATATTGCTTCTAGAATTACTACTTGCCGGATTGGAGAAGGCTAAAAAGGGTTTTCTACCTTTCTTATCATACCATATCATGCTTGCCTGACAAATAGGTTCAATGAGTGTTAAATCTGGTTTTAGTGCCGACCAGGTTTCACCACCATCTTTGCTGCGTGATGTTTGCCTAACTCGTAGTGAATTATAATTCCGCATATTAAGTAAGAGCTCACCTGATGGTAGTTCCACTACTGTGCATTCATTTACTTGATCTGTTGGAGTGCGGCCTCCGAGTTTCCATGTAAATCCGCCATCATCAGAGTGGATGCTGTGTGAATAGTATTTCTTTGTTCCCGCCTCAATATGATCGCTAGGAATAACTAGGCGGCCATTATATTTTTTAGAAGTCAATTGTATCCCATTTACCGGCCCGGTGGCATACCAAGTCCAGTTAGGTTTTTTAACATCTGTTGTAATTTCTTTAGGTTTCGACCAGCTTTTCCCATCATCAGATGAGTTCAAAACAAAAATTCTGCGGGTATCTACACTTTTCCCATCAATAATCATTTGCTCACTATCGCTACCAAGGTTCCATGTTGAAAGTAAAACAATACGACCCGTTTTATGATCAACTACAGGAGCAGGGTTTCCGCAAGTATTATCGGCATCATCCCAAACAATCATCATTTCCGACCAGCTTAAGCCATTATCCGTTGATCTTTTAAGCACTAAATCAATATCTCCTTTATCGCTCGCACCATTTTTTCTTGCTTCCGCGAAAGCTAATAAAGTACCATTATTAGTGTTTACTATTGCTGGAATTCGGAAGGATTTATAGCCATTTTCGCCACTCTTGTAAATAAAATTTAGCCCTTGAGCTTGAATCTCATTATTTAAAAAAAGGATACAGATCATGCAAAAGGACAGAATACTTTTCATTGATAATATTTTAAAACAATTTAGGTGAGTATTATTTCAATTTGGAAATTATTTATTCTAAGATAATAAATATCGATTAATTGGAACGGTAAGCTGTAAAACAAAAAAGCCGCTTTCTTTTCAGAAGCGGCTTTTTTGTTTAAAAAATAGGTTTAATTATAGCTTCTTTCCATGCCGCTTCCGCCTCTGTTGTACATGCCTGGCCCCATCATTTGCTGTTGTTGCTCCGGTTGCTTTCCACTAAATTTTTGAATTCTCATTGTGAAACTTAGCATTACATATCTTGCCAAACGATTACTTTGACTATCAGTAATTACGTTACCAGTAACTGAACGTGACACACTAGTATTTTCATTTAGTAAATCAAAAGCTTGTAAGCGAAGTGATGCACGCTTATCCTTGAAAAATTGCTTCTCTAAATAAGTATTGATAATGAATGGATTAACTGCTAATGAGCTGCTGTATCCATTGTTGAATGATTTACTTAAATCAGAACCTACTAACCATGATTTTAGGAAAAATACCTTACTATTAAAGTTCAAAGCATAAGTTGAAACTTCGGTATTATTGTTTGTGATTGCATCATTGGTATTGGTATTATAGCTATATCTCAATCCTGGGTTAAACTCTAAGTTCTTGTTTGGATTGATTTGCAAGTTTAATCCTTGAGAAAAAATCCAGTTTTTACCAGTGTTTTTTACATTATCTGTGAAGGATATATTATTGATATAGTTTGCTGAACCATTGATTGAAAACACATACTTTTTCTCTTGAAAAGGCTTAGAATAGTTATAAAAAGAATTAACACTAAAAAACCCGTTCGTGTTTAAATATCTTGATTCTTGTACTAAACCCACAACAGGATCCATCTTACGTACAATGTTAGACACAATCCTATTCTCAGTAAGATTTCCTGATAAATTGATGAATAATACATCACCCGAGTTAAAATTGAAATTATTGTATCTAAAGTTCAAGATATGCGAAAACTCAGCACTTAAATTTGGGTTTCCATAAACTGGATATTGTGGGTTAGAAATATCTGGCGTTGGTTGCAACTGAATGTATGTTGGCTCATTCGCTCTTCCGAAATAATTTGCATTAAATGCTTTCGTTCTTGAGAAATTATATGAATATCTAGCTGATGGAATTATGTTAAAACCTGTATTACGATTAGGTGTTTTTACTCCCATGACCACAGAATTTCCTGCCAATACATTGGGTTGCGCGCTTAAACCGAATGAATAATTATATTTCTTTTGGTTAACGCGATAATTTACACCAAATCTATTTGTACTGAACGAATAATTAAATTCATTACTTAGCGTAGTATTGAATGTTGAAACGCCAACATTGCTAATATCATAAGTATCACGGTCAGTTTTATAATTTGTTGTACTGTGATTATAGTTAAATTCTATGTTTGCTGTTGCACTTAGTGGCTCATTGTAGGATAGATTCGCGTTGATATTCGAATTCCTATTATTATCATACAATTCCTGATTTCTATAAACAGGCGTACTAACTCCAGATACGATATAATTAATATAATCTGTTATTTGATCATCTTCTTGTTCAGTTCTTGAATTATTTGCAGCTACTAACAAAGAAATATTTCTACCCTTTTTCTTTAAGCGATGATTGAACAAGATGTTAGCTCCAAAATTTGGATTTTTTGAAGCGGTATTGTTATTGGATAAACCATCAGATGCTAATCTGTTATTGTCTTGCTGAATATAGTTTGAGCTTCCCAAATCTGTTGTTGAACTGTAACTAAACGTAGGACTGAACTTAATGAAGTTCATGCTATCTGGCTTGTATTCAAGGTTCCAACCGAAACGGTGATTATCATTTACTGTGTTTTTTGTTGAACTCTGATCAGTTGAAATTAGTGAATTTTGGAAATTATTTTGCTGTAATTGATTACTAAACACATTGTTATCGCGGTTAGAATAACTATAATTACCATAAGAGCTAAGCTTTGTGCCATAATCTTTACGATAGTTTAAACCGATTGATCCAACATTTGTTAAACCATCGTTACCACCACCAGTAAAGCCGCCACCGCCGCCACCACCACCGGTGAAACGTGTGCCACCGCCACCGCCACCACCTACACTTTGAACACGTGCGCCACCGCCGCCACCACCAAATCCGCCACCACCACCAAAACTAAAGACTGAGCTATTGGTATTGTTAAGGTTTCCAATAACAGAAAATTGCTCACTATTATTATAGGTATTTGCTGTTATTGAGCCTTGGTAACGATCTTTATCACCACCACCAATTGTTCCTCTAGCAAAATAACCTTTGTTTTTATCTGCTCGGATTGTAAAGTTTAAAATCTTCTCTGGATCACCATTTCTGATACCAGTTAAGTTTGCCTGATCACCATAATCGTCAATTATTTGTGCCGACTCAAGTATGTTTGCAGGCAATTGTTGCGTAGCTGTTTTAACATCGCCTCCAAAGAAATCCTTACCATTAACCCTAACCCTTGTAATTGCTTTACCTTGTGCGGTAACATTTCCATCCTTATCTACCTCAACACCAGGTAATCTCTTTAATAAATCTTCTGCTAAAGCATTTTCACGTAAGGCATAATCGGCTGCTTTATAACTTATAGTATCTTCCTTTATTGTAATTGATCCGGTTCCAGAAATGACTACTTCACTAAGCATTCTGTTTTCAGATTTTAAAACAAATGGCTCAAGTGTTAGCGGACTCGCTCCATCATTAAAAAAGAACTTTTTGTTTATTGCTTGATAGCCTAAGCTAGAAACGGTAATTAAGAAAGTAGATGATTTAACATTCTTGAAATTGAATTTCCCATCTAAGTCTGTACGTGTAAAAAGGGTATCCTTCCCAACAATATACTTAACGGTAGCTGCAATTATGCTAGTCCCACTCGTATCTTTTACCACCCCACCAATATCACGACTAGTTTGTGCCATAGCACTAAAACTGATCATAAATCCGATCATTAATGGTAAAATTCTTTTCATTTTAGATTGTAATTTGTTCATAATTGCTTTTTATTCTGCTTGCTTAATGCAACAGAGCGGGTAATTTTTAATTTTGCTTTATAGCTAAGGTGCTTTTTATAAAAAATTCTGTACTTGTTGAGATTTTAGTAGTTATAAAATTCTCTCGAGGCATGCCCCCATACATTCCATTGTAGTTACGACCATAGCGTCCATTTCTTCCACCATAGGCGCCTCCATACATATCGTCATAATAATTCATATCTCTTCGCTGAATAGTTGATGATCCTTCAAATCCATTAACGCGTATTCGAAATGTGATTAATTCAGTACGTTCGGGTTCAATTCCGAGCAAGCGAAGTGGAATTGCAATTTCCTGTATCATATCATTGTTATCATCAAAGGCCATCGCAGCCTTTATACCATAAGTATTGTATAATGAGATACCGCCGTCTACCAACTCTATAAAACCCTCAACTTTTATCTCCTTAATCTTAGAAATAATTCGTCTTTGTATTTCTTTAGCTTCTGGCTCTTCCGTTTCTACTTGTTTCTTGCCAGGAGTACGATCAAGAACTGGAAAAGTTACCGTTTGACCCACTGATTTACTATTTTCATAATTTACAGTGATACTCATCCCACGAGCCAATATTTTACTTAGATTCTCTTCAGAGTTATTTTTTACTGCGAAATAGATATTCTCATGATCGTTCGAAATATTATAATAAAGCTTAGTTACATCATTATATAAATCCAAACTATCCGTCCAATCAGTTAATATACCGTCTATTAAGACAGGATTTAATGCCCATTTGTTCTTAATTATCTCTGCCTTCTTCTGCGACCACCCTTGTGATGGAAAAGCAAAACAGGCAATAAAGTAAAAAATAAAAAGGATATTAATTTTTATCTTCATAATGGGTTTAGACTGTACGAGCAGTTAAGGTTTAAATTCTCTTAGTAAGTATTCCGTTACACTAGAAAATGTAATTAAAGAGAAAGGGAATGATTTTTTTTTTGCAATTGGTTTTTGTTCAATCCGCAAATATACCTAAGTATTTACTCTTTTTTAAGAAGATCTTGTAAGATTAATGTTATAAAGCCTTAATAGTCAATCAGAATCTCTTCCCAAATTAAAGCTAGGTTTATAATCGTTTCAACCGCTTTTTCCATGTCTTGAACAGATACCCATTCTTGTTTACTATGGAAGGCATGCTCGCCGGCAAAAATATTAGGACAAGGTAATCCCATAAATGATAGTCGCGAGCCATCTGTACCCCCTCTAATTCGCTGTAGTTTTGCCTTTAAACCTGCTCGTTCAACCGCTTCAATGGCCAATTGAGTTAAATTAGGATATTGATCAAGTATCATTTTCATGTTTCTATATTGTTCCTCCACATGAAATTCATAGGTTGAATTGGGATAATTTTTTAATACTTGCTTTGCAATTTCCTCTAGCAATTGTTCATGTTCTTTTAATTTTTCAGTATCAAAATCGCGTATAATAAACTCAATATCAGTCTGTTCTACTCCTCCATTGATTGCAACTGGGTGGATAAAACCTGCCAAATCTGAAGTGCTTTCTGGCGATAATGTATCCTTTGGCAATTGAGAAATAATCTCGGAAGCAATTTTAATGGCACTTTCCATCTTGTTTTTAGCAAATCCAGGATGTGCACTTATTCCCTTGATAATTAATTTAACGCCATCGGCCGAAAAAGTTTCATTTTCAATCGTACCTAAGCTCTCCCCATCAATGGTATAAGCAAAATCTGCACCCAATTTCTTAATGTCCACATGATCTACCCCATGCCCAATTTCTTCATCTGGTGTGAACAGAATTTTTATTCCACCGTGTTTGAGCTCCGGATGATTCATTAAAAATTTTGCCGCCTCCATAATTTCAGCTACTCCAGCTTTATTATCAGCTCCCAAAAGGGTTAGGCCACTGGCAGTGATTAGGTCATTCCCAATTTGATTTTTTAAATCTGGATGATCTTTCAAACGTATAATCTGTGTTTGATCATCTGGTAATCTAATATCCTCCCCTTGATAATTTTTGTGAATAATTGCTTTTACATGCTCCCCCGAACAGTCGGGCGAGGTGTCCATGTGTGAGCAAAAGCAGATAACTGGGACTTTCTTATCCGAAGTACTCGGAATACTTGCATAAACATAGCCGTACTCGTCTAAATGTGCGTCATTTATCCCCATTTCCAGAAGTTCTTCTACCAGCAATCTTCCTAAATTCTTTTGCTTTTCGGTGGATGGAAAGCTTTCAGAGCTTGGATCAGACTGAGTATCAATGGCCGTATATCGAACAAAACGATCAGTAAGAGTATTATTTATATTTTCGTAAGCACTCATTTTTATCTAGCTTTAAATTATAAGGCAAAATTAAGATTATCCTCATGAACATTGAAAGTTTAAGAGATTATTGCATTTCTAAAGCTTATGTGGAAGAAACCTTCCCTTTCGGGGATGATACGCTTGTGTTTAAAGTGGGTGGAAAAATCTTTTTATTATGTGGCTTAGATAAACCCGACCGATTTAATGTGAAATGTGATCCTGAAAAGGCTATTTTACTCCGAGAGGAATTTGATGAAATACAAGCAGGTTGGCACATGAATAAAAAGCACTGGAATACGGTATTTACGAATGGAAGACTGTCTGATAAACAAATTATAGAAATGATAGATCATTCTTATGATTTGATAGTCAGTAAATTACCGAAAAATAAGCGATCCATATAGTAGAGATTTAAAAATTTAATAGGGTAATCAATTGTTTAAAAAAATTTACTCATTCTAATTCATTTTAAAGACCTCATATTTTAAGATTTGCTAATAAAATAAATTCGCTTGTCTATTGCATTATATTTGTACTACCATGATGATTAAAAAAACGCTAATTCTCCTTCTTTTTGCTTTTGTTGCTCAGCAATCAATGGCCCAAGTAATTCCTTTTGAAAAAAATGAAAAAGTTAGTAGCACTTATCAGGAGCTGATTGATTTTTATACCCTTTTGGATAAAAAATATGATCAGATGCGGCTAATGGATTATGGTCCAACCGATATTGGTAAACCTTTACAATTGGTAGTTTTATCAAAGGATAAAGTTTTCGATCCTGTTCTTATTCGTAAACAAAACAAGCGTATCGTATTGGTTAACAATGGAATACATCCAGGAGAACCGGAAGGTATTGATGCCAGCATGATGCTTGTACGCGATATGCTTGAAAAGAATTCAATTCCCGAAAATGTAGTCATTTGTATTATTCCTGTTTATAATATCGATGGAATGTTGAACCGTGGTTTATCTCGCGTAAATCAAAACGGTCCCGAAGCTTATGGCTTTAGAGGGAATTACCAAAACTTGGATTTGAACAGAGATTTTATCAAATCGGATTCCAAAAACTCAAGGTCTTTCCAGCAAATTTTCAATACCTGGCAACCCGATGTATTTTTGGATAATCACACCAGCAATGGCGCCGATTACCAATATACCATGACTTTAATTGCATCACAAAAAGATAAGTTAAACGCTATTTTATCAAATTATCTAAGTGCTAAAATGCTTCCTGAACTTTACAGTAAAATGAAAAATTCAGGTTATGATTTAACCCCCTACGTGAATAGCATGGGTGAAACTCCTGAGTCTGGAATTACTGGATTTTTAGAAACTCCAAGGTACTCAAGTGGTTACGCAGCGCTTCATAATACCATTGGCTTTATTCCTGAAACTCACATGTTAAAGCCTTTTAATGAACGAGTTAAGAGCACTTATCTATTTATGAATCATGCTATAGCTACTGTACAAAAGGATGCTCAACTCATTGGCGAAACTAAGAAGAAAGCAGATGAAGCGGTAAAAAATCAATTAGTATTTCCCTTAAGATGGTCATTGAACACCGATACCTTTACTACCTTCTCATTTAAGGGCTATGAGGCTAAACGTAAAACGAGTGAGGTGAGTGGCAAATCACGTCTTTATTATGATCGAAATGAACCTTTTGAGCGCGAAATTAAGGTTTTTGATGATTATAAGCCTTCTCTAACTGTAAATAAGCCTATTGCTTATGTTATTCCTCAAGCATGGCAAAAAGTAATTGACCTTCTGCAATTAAATGGTGTTGAAATGAAGCGTTTAAAATCGGATGAGTCGCTCGACCTTGAAATGTATTATATAGAAGATTATAGAGGTGGTTCAACACCTTACGAGGGTCATTATTTGAAATCGCAGGTTAAGCTTAGGACTGAAAACCAAAAGGTTAATTTTTATGCTGGCGATTATGTGGTTTTTACCAATCAAATCAAAAATCGTTATATCGTTGAAACTCTTGAGCCTCAGGGAGTAGATTCATTTTTTGCATGGGATTTCTTTGATTCTATCATCGGACAGAAAGAGCATTTTTCGGATTATGTTTTTGAAGATGTTGCTGCTCAACTTCTCAAAGATGATCCTGATTTGGCAGAGCGTTTGAGAATTGAAAAAGAAAAAAATATAGCTAACTTTTCGGCACTCGATTGGGTGTACCGAAATTCCAAATATTACGAAAAAACACATAGAAGATATCCTGTTGGCCGATTAATTTCAGCTATTAAATTAGATTTAGAATGATAGAAAGCTTTATCAACGAAACGCCCGTTGCCACCATTATTTTCATTTTTACCATTGTTACCAGTATTTATGCTTTTTCAAATGCTGAGGTTTATGGAAAATTTATGCTTCATCCTTATAGTGTAAGTCGCGGTAGCCGACTTTATAGTCTAATTACCAGTGGTTTAATCCATAAGGACTGGACTCACCTTTTAGTAAATATGCTGTCTTATTATTTCTTTGCTTTTACTCTTGAAAGAACTTTTGCATCATACAGCAGCTGGGGGCATGTTCAATTTGGAGTTTTATATTTTTTGAGTATCATTTTGAGTGATATCACCTCAATTTTTAAGCATAAAGATCATTTCTGGTTTAACAGTTTGGGGGCTTCTGGTGCAGTTTGCGCGGTGGTTTTTAGCTATATTTTATTCTATCCTTTGAATAAAATGATGATTTTCCCTATTCCAATCCCAATTCCTGCGGTTATTTATGGATTTCTATTTCTAGCTTATTGCTGGTATGCAGCGCGTAATTCTAGAGATGCAATTAATCATGATGCACACTTTTATGGCGCTTTAACAGGTGTTTTTTTAACGATTGTTTATTATCCTGATATTGCTGCATATTTTGTTAAGCAGCTCATGGGCTAGTTAATTTTAGGAGGGTAAATCAACTTTTTCTGCAGGAATTAACAGACCGCTTTCATCCAAAAGGTGAGTCAGCGGATTTTCAGGATCTTTCAATATCTCAAATAAAAGTATGCCCCAAGGTTTCCAGAAATTTTCTAATACTTGGGCATATGTTTTATTTTGCCAAGCATCAAATAGTGGTTTATTACTCATTCCCATCAAAGGCATTGCTTCTATGTAAATAGCCTCATTTGTAGGCATAATAGTGTATTCTGGCAGGCGGTTAAATAGGTAATTGGAATAAAAAAATCGGGCGCAAACTTCTTCAAATTGCGCGGGGTGAAGGGCATTGTTCTGTACTTTTGTTAGAATCTCTTTATGATAAACGGCATTGGTTCCATTGTCTTGTAAGCATGCAATTATTCCGAAATCCTTCATGGCTAAAGAATAGGTGAGGGTATTTATTTCATCCCGATAATTGAAAAGATCTTGCTTGGATTCGATTTTAAAAACTTTGATCGTCCAAGGATGACTCCCCTCAAATTCTATCGCTTTTGTAAGGGATTGTAGCATTAAATGAAGGTTTCCAAATTTATGTACTAGTGACTGTGAAAATATAAATTCCTCGCCCTTAGCTTTTTGCTGCATTATTCCAATGCGGATTTCATTAAATAAAATCCCGTAAAGCATTTTACCTATCCATTGGAATAGTTTTAAATCAGGCAGATTTTGTACCGCATCATAGCCAGATAAAAATGCTGTCTTTATTTCCTCTTCTAGCGGTTCTAATACCTCCTTGTTTATGCTTGTAGCGCATGGAAGCTTCATGTGGCTATAAGTCGACATGCTTTCATCCAATAGCTTAAATGGCTTGTCGTGGAGCTCATATTCCTGCAAAAGCCATAATGGAAATACATGAATCTCTTCTTCCGAATGCTGAAGTTTTTCTCCGCTGATAAAGCAGTTGTGCTTACTGAAGTTTAAGCGTTCAAAGGGTTTGTAGAGGTCTATTGCCATGGTTGGCAAAGTTAGTAAAGCACATTGTTTTATTTTATGTAATTGGTATTTGTATCGTAAAATTTTAAAAGAAAATAATTTGAGGAATTGGACCAGTCTTTTGATTAAAAATTCAAAATCGTACTAATTAAAATCCCTTTATTGTTTTGATATATATTTCTTCCTTCCACTTCTCTAGATAGTTGGGCAATTTGATTCAAATATCCTCCTTCAATGCGTGTTTTGGAGTTAAAACGGTATCCCAAGAGGGCTGCAAATCTGTTTTGATCAAACACGTTTTCATTCACATTTTTACCGAAACCAATCAATAATTCGTCATAGACAGCTAAGTATGGGGTATTATCAGCCATGGTATTCCCTTTTAGTGGTACTTGCACTCGAAACATGTATCTGAATCTATTGGAAAAGATAAATTGATCTTCCTTTTGAACTTGTGCATTTGAATATCTTCCTATCCACCTTTGTTCAAGCATAAAACGGTGACTTATTTCAAAGCTTTTTATTTTATCGTTTAGGTTTACCATTTGCCATGAACGATGCTCGGTGAATTGCTTCCCTAAATTATTTAGTGGAATATCCCCATAATTATAGGTTTCTGCTAAGGCATAGCCCGCACGAACACTTATTTTAGGATTTATGGTATAACCAATGCCTGTCCTAAAGAGGTTTTGCATAGGCTCACTGATAAGCTTATCACGTCGCCATTGAAACTCGGAGTGTAAGGTCCATGACTTTTTCAATTTAATATTAGCAGAAAATGCATACCAACCGATGCTATTGGGATCTGTAATTCTCGTATTTTGTGCGTAATTGGGTGCCCAAATAAAGATTAATAAAATGATTATGATAAAATTTCGGGGAAATTGAATTTTCATATTTTGATGATATTTGCTGGAAAAATAGTGCTTTTTGATTTAAAAAAATCTATTAAATAAAAAAGGGACATTTTACAAACGCCCCTTTCTTCCTCAAATTAAACCGGCTTAATTCAGAATTAAAGTATCTTCAAAAAAATCAACTTCACCAGTGGTGATATCGTGGTTACCACCAACAATTCCAAGTTGTCCGCTTTCGATCATTTCTTTTAAAATCGGGCTTCTCTCCATGATGGCTTTAACTGTACGTTTAACATTAATGGCAGAAACTTTTTCAACAAATTCAGCATTACTTGAATTTCTATTTTCTTTTACCGTGTTTTCATCATCAACTGCAGGTCTGATTTTTGTTAAAAGGGCGGTTAAATTTCCCATTTCAACATGATCGCAAGCTCCTTTAACGGCGCCACATTTTGTGTGACCTAAAACTACAATAATCTTAGAACCAGCTACTTTACAGCCAAACTCCATGCTTCCAAGTATATCTTCATTCAAGATATTTCCCGCAATACGCACGCTAAATACATCTCCTAATCCTTGGTCGAAAATAAGCTCTGCAGAAGTTCTAGAATCGATGCAGCTTAAAATTACCGCAAATGGATGCTGACCATCGGAAGTTTCATTGGCCTGTTGTAAAAGGTTACGGTTCACCTTTAAATTACTTACAAATCTTTTGTTACCATCTCTTAATAGTTCAAGTGCCTTTGTTGGTGTGATGGCATCTTGTAATTCCTTTGTTAATGTTTTCATGTCCTTAATTTTAATTAATTTACAACTGGTTCTATAAAATTGATGGTTTCTACTTTTATGTTTTTTGTTTTCGCGTTTGTGCGATAATTGATAATTAGTTCGATCACATCATGAGCAATTGATTTCGACTTAGTACAATCAATAATCACTTTTGAATCTGCTGGTATCTCATCTAATACCTTTAAAACGCTTGCTTTATTAAAGAAAGATACCTCTTCAGCTAATTCTAAGTGATACACTTTTTGCCCTTCTTCGGTGCTTGTTCTAGTTTGTAAATGGTGTGAATTTCTATAACTGTGACGTAGCGTATAAAATATTCCAAAAAGTAAACCAATGGTTATTCCCTTAAGTAAATCGGTTAATAAAATAGCAACAACTGTAGCTACAAATGGTATAAATTGCTCCCAACCTAATTTGTACATCTGCTTGAATAGCTCGGGTTTCGCTAGTTTATATCCTACCATAATCAAAATGGCCGCTAAACTTGCCAGTGGAATCATATTTAGTAATCCAGCGATAGTAATCGCACTGATTAATAAAAAAACACCATGTAGAATAGCCGACATTTTGGTTTTTCCTCCAAATGAAATATTGGCAGAACTACGTACAATTACTTGTGTGATTGGTAAACCACCAATTAATCCAGAAATAACATTTCCTAATCCTTGTGCTTTTAATTCTCTGTTTGTTGGAGTAACACGTTTGTATGGATCAATTTTATCTGTTGCTTCCACACAAAGTAGAGTTTCTAAACTCGCTACAATGGCCATTACAATGGCAACTTTGTAAACTTCTGGATTATTTAATTGTGTAAAATCTGGAAAAGTAAATTGCGTTAAAAACTGTGAGAAGCTTTCGGCTACAGGAAGTTGAACTACTTGATCAGCCGCCAAACTGAAATTCAAAATCCCATTTTGAAACATATAATTCATGATGATACCTAAAATAACCACAACAATTGGTCCTTGTATTAACTGAAATATTTTATGTTTTTTTGTTAATACGGTATCCCATAAAATTAAAATAGCAAGTGAGATAGCTGCAATTAATAAAGCACCAGGTGTAACCCATTCAAATGCATTCGTTATAGCTGAGAAGGTATTCTCACCATCAGCTTGCACAAATGAATCATCTCCTTCAGCATCTTTATCGTATCCTAAGGCATGCGGAATTTGCTTCAAAACAATAAGTAATCCAATGCCCGTAAGCATGCCCTTAATTACCGAAGATGGGAAGAAATAGGCAATAAAACCTGCTTTCGCAAATCCCATGGCTAATTGAATGACACCTGCTATGACTACAGCTAATAAAAATGCCGGCCATGAGCCTAAAGTTGCAATGGATGTCAATACTATTACAGCTAAACCTGCTGCCGGACCGCTAACCCCTAGTGCTGAGCCGCTCGCCATTCCAACAATAATACCTCCTACAATTCCCGCAATAATTCCCGAAAAAAGCGGTGCGCCAGATGCAAGGGCAATACCTAAACAAAGCGGAACAGCCACGAAAAACACGACTATACTCGCTGGGAGGTCGCTTTTTAGTTCCTTAAACATGTTTTTTGATTCCATTTTCTTATTTTCTAAATAATTAATTAAAACAAAGATAGTATCATTATTTAAAATGATAGTAATACTATCTCATATAATTGTAAAACTTTTATATACTTTTGTTAATCCGAAATATTAGAATGCACTTTGTATTCAGAATCTATGGATCATCTTATGGAATTACAGCTTCAGATTAAAATGAATGAAAAACTGTTTGTTCGCAACCCCGAGCAGACAGATCTTGGTCGGAAAATTATACAAAATAGTATTCAACTGATTCATGAACATGGTTTTGAGGCTTTTACTTTTAAAAAGCTTGCCGAAGTAATTGGCTCAACTGAAGCAGGTATATACCGTTATTTTGAAAATAAGCATCGTTTATTAATTTATCTTACTGCTTGGTATTGGAGTTGGTTAGAATTTCGTGTTACTTTTCATCTGAACAATATTTCTGATCCCGCAATCAAATTGAAAAAGCTTATTCAGCTTTTGGCTGCCAATGTGGTGGATGATGATAGTACAATTTATGTTAACGAAAGTCTTTTACATCAAATTATTATTGCCGAAGGTTCAAAAGCTTATCTTACAAAGCATGTTTCTGAAGACAATAAAGATCAATTATTTAAGCCTTATAAAGATCTTTGTACTATAATTTCGGGCATAATTTTAGAGTACAATCCATCTTATACACATCCCCGTTCACTCGCTAGTACCATTATTGAAATGGCACATTTGCAGGTGTTTTTTATGCATCATTTACCTTCTCTTACCGATTTTGGAGATTGTAAGGATGAGCAATTGGTGGTTCAGTTTTTAGAAGATTTAGTTTTTTGTAGCATTCGCTAGTGCTTTCTCAATCTTAAAAATTCACCAAATTAGTTAACAAATGTTTTGTAGGAATTTTATTCCCATAAAAAGCTTCTCAATGCTATAAATTTCGTTATTTAGTAGTATAATTTATTGATATGAAGATCAGCTATAAACCATTTGAGCTTAATTTAAGACATCCTTTTACAATTGCTAAATTTTCACGAACCTCCACTCCAATCATGCTAATGGAAATTAGTCACGAGGGTTTTACAGGTTATGGCGAAGCCTCAATGGTACCTTATATGGGTGAAAACATTGAAACTGCCAACACCTTCATGTCGAAAGTTGATCTTTCTTGGTTAAAAACTCCCTTTGATTTTGATGAAGTAATTGCCTATCTCGATAGCATTGCTCCTGGAAATCCGAATATTAAAGCAGCAATTGATATCGCGCTACATGATCTTCGTGGTAAGATTGACGAAAAACCATGTTATCAATATTTTGGCTCTGATCCTTCAAAAATGCCAGCTACATCATACACGCTTGGTATTGATACGCCTGAAGTCCTTTTAGAAAAAATCAAAGCTGGTGAAGATTGTCATATCATCAAAGTGAAATTGGGGAGAGATAATGACAAGGAATTAATTAATACGATCCGCTCTGCAACAGATAAACCACTTTTTGTGGATGCCAATCAGGGTTGGAAAGATAAGCAAGAAGGTCTTGACATGGTATTTTGGTTGCATGAGCAAGGCGTAGTTTTAATTGAGCAACCTATGGCCAAAGAAGATCTCGATTCAAATGCTTGGATTACCGAACGTAGTCCCGTAGCCATTGTAGGTGATGAGTCTGTTCAACGTTTTGCTGATGTTCAAAAGGCTCAAGGTGTTTATCATGCTATCAATATGAAGCTGATGAAAAGCGCCGGAATGCATGAGGGATATCGTATGATTATGAAGGCAAAAGAACTGGGTTTAAAAACAATGGTGGGATGTATGAGTGAGACTAGCTGCGGAACATTAGCGGCTGCAGCTTTAGCACCGCTTTGTGATTGGGTTGACCTCGACGGACCATTCTTAACGAGCAATAATCCCTATAAAGATCCTGAATTTAAGAATGGAAGATGGGTGCTGAGTGATTTACCTGGCCTCGGACTTATTAAATCTTAATATTTAGCTTTTTTTGGTCTTATTTGTCAGGCTCCTTACACTTTTAACAAGCCTGAATTTAAGATAAACAAGCATGGCTAATGGCGGTAATCCTGCAAAAATGTATAAATAATACTTGTTTTTAAAAGACCAAGCCAAAGAAATCACCACCACAATAATGGCGATGTTCAGGAAAATATTGAATAAGATTTTTTTGAGCATAAGGAATTAATAAACCGGCATATCTGGTTCAAATTCTGCCTTCCAAGCAAGAATTCCACCTTTTAAATTATACAGATTGGTATAGCCTAACTGCTCCAACTGGTTTAATGCCGCCGCACTTCTTGCCCCACTTCTGCATTGCATGATTACGGGTTTATCTTTGCTAACCTTATCCGCTTCTAATAATAGTCCCGCAAGTGGAATGTTTAAACCATTTAGATTAGACATTTCATACTCAAAAGTCTCACGTACATCAATCAACTGGAAATCTTCCTTGTTGTCGATCATCTTTTTTAGGTCTTGTACAGTTATTTCGTTCATGGTCTTTTATTTTTACAAAGTTAAGGAATTTCGTAAATATAAATTGTTGATTGAATGTAAGCTGTTTGGCTTCATCTTTGGTTAGTACTTTAACAATCTCAATTTAAACTGTGTTTTAACTATCAGTAAATTCATTTTTAAATCTCCAAACGCTCAAAAAACAAATCGTTACTTATTAATATATTTTTTTGTTTAAAAATTTAATTTTTTAAATAAAAAAATACCATATATTTATTACTTTATTCATATAAATAATTTTTTATTTTTTTATTAAAATATTTTATTTTCTAATAAATTAAATCTATATAATTATTCTAAGTAAAACATACGTGCACAATTTTTTTAAAAAATATAACTATAAACTAATTTTTTAGATTAAACGGGTTGGTTAAATTATTTATTGCCAATACAAATACTTTTTACACATCAATTTTTTTATTAAATACATTATTAACATTATTATAAATATTAGCATGCAAAACAATATTAAAGAAAATCCCAAGGCAATTAAATCAATAAAATTTACATTGATTTTAATAATTATATTAACATTTGGTTGCAAGAGGGATAAAATTCTACACGGTGATACGCCTTTATATAAAACTGTTCAAACTCAAAGTAAAATCTTGAAAGCTTACTCTATAGATTATTATCAAATACATTCTTCCCAAACTGATCAAATTAAGATTGGTTTTATCAATCAAGGGAAAAAAGCACTCATTAGTTATACAACCCATGCTGAATCCAATACTCGAAATTTTTCTTATACTGAGGAAGGCATTAACTTTTTTATTAAATTTAGTGAAAGTGAGAAAACATTATATTTAAAAAGTTCAAGAAATGACATAATTGATCTTGTATTTAGTGAAAAAGGTTTCGTTCACAGAAGTACAAAAACTATGCTTGACCCAACATGGTACACAAAATTAAATTTTGATTACATATTAATGATTAAAATGTTTGAAATAATTAAAGAAACTATTGTCAAAGAAGAGCTTGTTAGTTCAATTGATTTACTAAATAAAAGAGTAAATGATGAAAGAATTATAAAAGCTATTAAGTTTTATAATCTTGATAATAAAGTCGCATTTGTATCAAATCCGTGTTCTAGTAATTATGCGACTTGCACTGGGGAAACTAAATTTGATATTTCTCAGACCCTTGCTTGTGATGCCTCAAATCAGACACTCGGTGGTGCATGTAGTAATCAATACTGTATCGGAGCTTGTCAGGTATTAGGTTGCGATTGTATGTGTGCATTTTTCGACTATTTATGTAGTTGCACTGCAAAGGGCCGTTATTGCACTGGAGGTCCTGATGTCAATTAATTTTAATTTTTCTTTTTACTTTTTAGCATACTGTATGCTCATTTTATCTTGTGATAGAACCAAAAAATATCAAAGCCAAGGCATTGATAAAGCATATATTGATACCGATACTAATAATTATGCTAATATTTTATTTGATGATGAAGAGATGAATTTCGGAAAAATCAAGGAAGGCGAAAAAGTGAAAGTAATTTATAAATTTATGAATAGTGGTCCCTCTCCACTAATTATTTATGACGTTAAACTAGGATGTGGTTGTACATCAGCTGATTGGAGAAAAACTCCACTTGAAGTTAAAATGCGTGACTCATTAACCGTAATATTTGACTCAACTCATAAACAAGGAAAGCAAATGAAAAGTATAGTTGTTTTTTACAATGGATATAAAAGTAAGTTTAAGGTATTAACATTAACAGGTATTATCAACAAAATTTAAATTATGAGATTATCATCGTTTTTTGGGTTTTCAATTACTGAAATCACTCTTTTAATCATTATTTTAATAATTTTGGTTATAGCTATTAGATTGCTATTAAAGACTAAACCTATACAAATACCTTGGCTGATATTCATAATAATTGCACCAATACTAGGTGCTTTATTTTATATCTTATTTCGTTTTTGGAAAGAAATTAAAATACATTTAAGAGCTTGGTTACTTAAACTGAATGGAGACTAACGCGACAGCTGGTCTTACTATTAGGTAATAAGGATGAGTTTACTCATTTTTTCTCCCGCAGATTCTCGGGGATTTTCGCAGAGAGGATCTCGCAAAGTCGCAGAGACGCGAAATTCATTTTATTTAATAATGGAATACCGCTTTGTCTTTGCGAGGAGGCACGACGAAGCAATCTATATAATTATCCAAAGCCCTAAAATTACTATGTCTAGAATGGGATTGCTTCGGTACCCTCGCAATGACAATACCTAATTTTCATCAATGTCTTAATAATTATATTTCTAAAACTATCCATAGTTATTAAAAATCCAATTTTCCAATCCACTCATTTCTAAATACTCTGTACTAAGTACTAAATATCGCTCCTCTGGTCGGTGTTGTTACCGTACCAGTCCATTTCTTAATTTTTTCTCCCACAGATTTTCGGGGATTTCCTCACACTGTCCTTAGAGTTTAGCCCTTCGCGGCTCTAAGGATTAGCAAATGATTAGAGTCTTCAGACTCGATTTTATAAAAGATCTCTCTCTGCGCCAAACATTAAAAAAATTAAAAAATAAGTAGTTATACTCATATATTTTATTATGTTTGCACACTATTAATAATTAAAATATAAATCTTTTAAAATGAAAACAAACATTTTTTTTGCCCTGATACTGTTCTCAACAGTTGGGTATGCTCAAGAATTTAAGTACAAAATTGTAACAACAATCGAATCAGTGGTGCCAGGAGGACTTGGACGTTCCAGAATTATTGAAAATGGTACAGAAGTTGACTACACCCAGTTTACCACAACCAGAACAAAAGATGCGAAAGATAAAACAGACAAAGACAGAAGTGATGTAAAAATCGAGGACTTGAAAGAGTCTACTCTTGTAAATTTTTACAGCTTGGTAGGTATTAATTTTCAGAACATTGCATCAAATGACTCAATGATATCTTCCATGTTAAACAAGTACAGCAAAGAAGGCTGGGATGTATTTAACATTGTTAGCGGCGTAGAAAGTGATGGAGGTAAGCAAGATGGAGTAGGAATTTTTATTACCAGATATTATTTTAGAAAAAAATAAATTTTTGTTGATAAAACAAATAGTTTTTTGGCGCAGGCATTAAGCTTGCGCCTCTCACTTTCTCCCATGGCCCGTAAAGTTTCCATCGATTACAAGAAGTGATTATCCTGTGTTCGGTGTTGTCACCGTACCACTTTCAACCTCATTTTTCCCAAATAACTTCTATTCATATTCATCTTTTTAACTTATCTTCGAGAATCTTTACAATATAATTTTTGTTTAGACATTATCCTGTGGTCGGTGTTATCACCGCACCACTTTCAATTGAATAGATACATGAAAAATTTATACTTAGCTCTTGTTGCTCTTTTATTACTGTCCTCTTGTGCAGTCCAAAAACCTGAGAAACTAATAAAAGAGGCCGATGTTGCTCGTTTAATAAAAACGCTTTCTTCAGATGAAATGGAGGGGAGAGCCTCTTTCACTCCCGGAATAGATAAGGCGGCTAAATTTATTGAAAATGAATTTCGAGAAATTGGTCTTCAGCCTGTGGAGGTACACATGGGTTATCGCCAAGAGTTCAGCGTAAAAAGAATTAAAGCTGGACAAATTGAAGCGGTACTTAACGGTAAGTCTATTGAAGCGCAAAATGTGTTTGCGGTTTCTGATCTTCCTAGTTTTGAATTTAATAATAATGCAGGAAATACGGTTTACCGTATCGCTGCAAGCGAGCAGTTTATTCCTCGTTACCGTGAAATTATTGCCATGAAAACTCAAGCTATAGTACTTGTTGATAATCAGCATGCTACAGCATTTAAGCGATTTAAAGATAATTCTTCTAGAGGGCGTGTCGTAGAAAATGTGAATGAATCAGGTGCCATCGTTTTTGTTTTAGGTGAAACGGATGCTAGTTCTTTCAATGTAAAAGCCAGCAATGTGATTGAGGAGCTTCCTTTGTTTAATGTGGCAGGCATGATTCCTGGAAAATCTAAACCAAAAGAAATTGTATTAATTTCTGCTCATTATGATCATTTGGGCATTGTAAAAGCTGTTGATGGCGATGCCATAGCAAATGGTGCTGATGATGATGCATCGGGCACTACCGCAGTTATTTCTTTGGCCAGATATTATAAGAAATTAAATAATAATGAGCGTAGCTTAGTCTTTGTGGCCTTTACAGCTGAAGAAATTGGTGGCTATGGTGCTCGATACTTCTCATCCCAGTTAAACCCTGATGATGTTGTAGCTATGTTTAACATAGAAATGATAGGGAAAGAATCTAAATTTGGTAAAAATGCCGCTTTTATTACCGGTTATGATAAATCTGATTTTGGTGAGATACTTCAGAAGAATTTAGTTGGGACTGATTTTAAATTTCATCCAGATCCTTATCCAAAACAGAATTTATTTTACCGTAGTGATAATGCTACACTTGCTGCGCTTGGCGTTCCGGCACATACCATCTCAACAGATCAGATTGATACCGATCCTTATTATCATACCGTAAATGATGAGTTTGAAACTTTGGATGTGAATAATATCTGGTCAACCATTAAAGCCATTGCCTTGAGTGCTAGGAGTATTATTTCTGGGACTGATACGCCAAAGAGGATCCCGAAATTGAAGCAGTAATTTTGTTTTTTAGCAAGTGAGATATCTTCGTTAAAAGCAATGTCATCCCGAAACCTGCTCTTCCGCAGGTGAGGGACCTTCCGCAGGTGAGAGCTTTTCCGCAGGTGAGGGACCTTCGTGAAAACATAAACAATTGACCTTCGTAGTTCTTAGCACAATTTTGCTTTCTCAAAAAAAGTTCCCTCACTGCGTTCGGGATGACAGGTGCATGGCGCGCAATTACGTTCGGGATGACAGGTGCATGGCGTTTAAATACATTCAGGATGACTGATTTACAATTCCTTGCGCATCACATAGTCGTTTAACACAAAATGATGGTAATTGATATCTAACTTTT
>NZ_JBIIPN010000202.1:0-3555 GCF_044342615.1 Daejeonella sp.
GTAGATTTAATCTTGAAAGGAGTAATAAATTACAATTCTAATCAGTGGAAAACTGTTTCTACTCGAGTTAGTGGTCGTATTGAGCGTTTGTATGTAAAATATGGCTATGAGCAGGTAAATAAAGGACAGAAAATAATGGATATTTATAGTCCCGATTTGCATAATGCTCAGCAAGAGCTTTTATTTTTAAAGAATAATTCAGAGCCCGAATTACTCGAATCTGCAAAGAAAAAATTGCTGTTTTTAGGTTTAAGCAAGCAGCAGATAGATCATGTTTTAAGCAGCGGAAAGATTAATCCTACTGTTTCAATTTATAGCCCCTATTCTGGTTATGTTGCCGAATTTGAACAAAATAGCACATCTAATTCTAGCGCAAATTCTCAAGTTGGAAGTACTAGAATAAGTTCCAATGATGCGTCAGGAATGAGTGAAATGGACTCTGGAGCTAGTGAGGGAGTAATTCCCACGGTAAAATCAATTAGTACGGGGCAAGCACTTCAGATTAGAGAGGGGCAATATGTTAATGCAGGACAGAAATTATTTAGTTTAATAAATACAGATCAGGTTTGGGCCGAGTTTTTTGCAGATCCCAAGCAATTGCAGTCCTTTAAAAGTGGGACCAGTATTAAAATTATGGCTATTGATGGCAAGGATCAACAAACAGAAATTAAGGTTAGTCTTGTACAGCCTTATTATCGTGAGGGTGTGAATTATTCATTAATTAGGGCCAATTTATCCAATGGGAGTCGTATGTGGAAGGTTGGTCAACTCATCTCTGTTCATAAACAAACGGAGCTAAAGGGGAATTGGATTCCAAAAACAGCTGTTTTGCAAATGGGAAAAAAATATATCGTCTTCTTGAATCGGGACTCTGCATTTGTTCCAGTTTATGTAGATGTAAAAGGAATGGCAGACGAGTGGGTTGATGTTGGAGAAAGTTTAAATACGGATCAAAAAATAGCCTTTAATGCTTGGTTTTTAGTCGATACTGAAAGTTTTATAAAAGTGGAACGTTTATAATGAAAAGAAATATTTTGATTGGATTTTGCTTATTTTTTGTGGTTTTTACGAAAGTATCATGCAATGAAGCTAAAAATGAGAAGCTTAGTAATGTGGACACATTTACCTGTCCGATGCATCCGCAAGTCATTAAAAATGAACCGAGTACCTGTCCAATTTGCGGAATGGATCTTGTGCCTGTCAATGCATCTGGTGCTAAAAATGAGCTGATGTTGAGTGATAGTCAAATTCAATTGGCTAATGTGCGTACAATGCCAATTAGTAGCTCTTCATTTAGTACATCAAAGGTTTTGAATGGACGCTTGATTGTTAATCCGGAGGGTTCATCTACTATTACTAGTCGCTATTCTGGCAGGGTTGAGCATTTATATATCAGGGAAACCGGAATTAAGATTAGGAAGGGACAAGCACTTTTTCAAATCTATAGTGAGGTTCTTCAAACACTACAGTTAGATTATTTACTTCAGCTAAAACAAGCTGCGGCATTCCCTAACGAGAAGATTTATAGCACGATGCAGAATGCGGCAAAAAACAAATTAAGTTTATTTGGAATGAGTGATTCACAAATAAAATCTTTAGAAAAAGGGGTTAAAACATCCCCATTACTCACCATTTTCTCAAGTGAATCTGGTACGGTTACAGAATTAAATATCACTGAGGGTCAGTATGTTGCGGAGGGTTCTCAGGTATTAAAATTAGAAAACTTTGATCAACTATGGCTTGAGATGGATGTTTATCCTTCAGAAGTAGCCGACCTAAAAATTGGGACTAAAATAAAAGCTATGATAAATGGAATAGGAAATGATGAACAAACGCTTTCAATTGATTTCATTTCTCCACAAATAGATCCATCAACTCAAATTTTAAAGGTGCGTGCTCCCATTAAAAATCAAGATAATTTGCAGGCAGGAATGCAAGTAAGTGTTTTTTTACCTGTTTCTGAGATTAATGATGCGATGAGTTTACCGATGGATGCGCTTGTTCGTGATGAGCGAGGCTCACATGTTTGGGTTAAAGTTGCGAAAAATACCTTTTCTCCTCGGATTGTTCAAACGGGTGCAGAAAGTGAAAATCAAATAATCATTCTTTCAGGATTGGAAGGTGTGAAAGAGGTAGTTATCAGTGGGGCGTATTTATTATCGAGTGAGTTTTTATTAAAAAAGGGGATGGATCCAATGCTTAAAAAATAGAATTATCATCCTCGTACATGTTTTATTGATTTTTTTCCGGTAATTTTTGATGCTATTTTTTGATGAAAATCAAATAGCTTCTTGATTGGCATCGTTCTCATTGCCTTATTGATTCTGCAATTTTGAATGTGGAAAATGCTGAACCGTTGGCCAAATTAAAATTGATTATTTACCATTTAACAAAGAAATCATGAAACATTTAAAGTTAATTCTAATCCTAATTGTATTCACTATAGGCTTTACTGTAAAGTCTCGAGCTCAAATTGTGCTTCCAGAAGTTAAAATAGAAGCAATAAATTATAAATATCTTAACTCGGTAGAAGCAGGGGCAGTGGCTCTTCCTGTGAAACGACTTCAGCGTGAAGTTGCTGCATTTGATTTAAAAACATCAGATTTCTATGAAGATGAATATGATTCTTATTTTGTTTCTTTCTACATTCCTGAAGGAGAAATTTTGGCAGCCTATGATAAAGATGGCAATTTATTACGCACGGCAGAAAAGTATAAAAATGTGAAATTGCCCACCGCAGTGGCCTCTACAGTTGCTCAAAAATACTCAGGATGGAGTATTGCTAA
This sequence comes from Daejeonella sp., assembly GCF_044342615.1. GTDB lineage: Bacteria > Bacteroidota > Bacteroidia > Sphingobacteriales > Sphingobacteriaceae > Daejeonella. The sequence goes on from NZ_JBIIPN010000202.1 coordinate 2,787, forward strand.
GGATGTTTATTTAGTCAGTTATTATGAATCAAAGGGGATAACTAAAGTATATAAACTAATTCTCGAAAATGGGAATAAACGTATGCGCATCAAAACAAATGAATTTGGTGATATTATTTAGGCCCAATTTTATAAATTATATAAAAGCAGTCTCAATAGGCTGCTTTTTTTATTTATTTCAAATTTTAGCTTTTCAAAATCTTTTATATTCTTAAGCCTTTCTGGTCTTTTTTATCCTTTTTTCTAAATTTAATTTAGAAAATGAATCATTTTATTTTTTCACTCTCAATAAAAATGTATAAATTAAACTTTAATAATAAATAGCTCATTTTTAGCTAGTTAAATTGGTTTCAGGAGTTTGCTTACACGTTTCTCCTTGATATTATAATTTTATTAAATCTTTGATATTAATGCAAGCAGCAGAGTCTTTAAAAGATGATTTACCAGTTACTGGAAACATTATTAACCCTACTTTACCTCCTAATCGAATTGCCTCTGTAGATGTTTATCGTGGTTTTGTGATGCTCCTCATGATGGCAGAGGTGCTTTCTCTTTCAGATGTATCAAAATCTTTACCAGGAAATAAATTCTGGGAATTTTTGTCTTTTCAACAAAGTCATGTTCCATGGATATGGTTGAGTTTACATGATATGATTCAGCCCTCATTTACTTTTCTGGTTGGTGTTGTTCTTCCTTATTCTATCGCAAGCCGGAAAAATAAAGGTGCTAGCGTACAAAATATACTCATACATACCATTAAACGTTCCTT